>JAXDLD010000147.1:0-3502 GCA_034666805.1 Acidobacteriota bacterium | reverse complement strand
CGAAGGGGTGTTGAACGCCACCACCAACTTCGTCCTCGATCAGATCGTCGCCGGCTGCGACCTGGCGGGCGCCGTCAAGAGCGCGCAGGACAACGGTTTCGCCGAGGCCGATCCGACCTTCGACTTGGACGGCACCGACGCCGCGCACAAGCTGGTGATCGTCGCCCGCGCCGCCTTCGGCGCCGACTTGAAGCTCGCCGACGTCGATCGCCACGGCATCGATCACCTCGATCCCGAGGAGGTGCGTGCGGCGCACGCCGAGGGCGCGGTGGTGCGCCTGGTCGCCTCCTGCCGGCAGGACGGCGACGGCATCGCCGCCCGCGTCTGCCCCGTGCGCCTGCCGCCGGACCACCCCCTGGCGCAGACGAGGAACGAGGAGAACCGGGTGCTCATCCAGCCGCAGAGCGGTCCGGCGGTGGTGGTCGACGGCAAGGGCGCCGGGCGCTGGCCGACGGCCGAGGCGGTGCTCGCCGACATCCTCGACATCTATCGCCTGCGCCGTTCGCAGCCCGAGGACTCAGCCTCCCTGACCGCCGTCGAGCAGGTCTGGGAGTCGGGCATTCCGCTCGGGTTGGTCCAGTAGCGCCGGGAAAAACCTTTCGGAGTCGGGGCGGATACGGGCAAGTCCCGTGCCGCCAAGACTTTTGATGGTTGACACCGGCCCGCCGCGGTCGCGATAATCGGTCGCAACACTTTCCTTATCGAAAGGAGCGCACATGGCAGCGGCAGGCAAGAAAGCGTCCACGGACAAGACGGGCAAGGGCAAGACGGGGACGACGGCCGGCAAGGCCGCCGCCAGCAAGTCTGGCAGAGCGGGCACCGCCGGCAAGACCGCCGGCAAGACGGGCGGCAGGGCTGCCGCCGGCGCCAAGCCGGCTGCCAAGAAGGCCGCTCCCAAGACCGCGACGAAGCCCGCCGCGAAGGCCGCGCCCAAGGCGGCCGCGAAACCGGCGGGGAGGACCGCCGGCAAGGCCGCGGCGAAGGCGCCGGCCCGGGCGGCGGCAAAACCGGCTGCGAGGACCGCCGCCAAGCCGGCTACCAAGGCCGCCGCCAAGCCGGCCGCGAAGACCGCGGCGAAACCGGCGGCCAAGGCGACCGGCAAGGCCGCGGCGAAACCGGCCGGCAAGGCCGCCGCCAAGCCCGCGGCAAAGCCGGCCGCCAAGCCCGCCGCCAAGATGGGGAAGACCGCTGCCAAGCCGGCGAGCGCGGGCAGGGCCGCCGCCAAACCTGCCGCCAAGTCCACCGCCAAACCTGCGGGCAAGAAGGCTCCGGCCAAGGGCGGCGGCACGAAGCGGAGCGCTACGGCCGAGATGGCCGAGTCGGTCGAGATGGCCCGGTCGGCCGGGGCGGCCGGGTCAGCGGAAACGGCGGAGTCGGCCGAGAAGGCGCCCAAGCAGGAGTCGGCCGAGTCGGCGGAGAAGCCGCCCAAGGGCTGAGCGACCGCTCGTCCGCGGACGAATCGACACGAATCGGGAGGTGCCCGGCCAGGGTGCCTCCCCTTCGCTTCCCCTTCTATCCCTGTCTTCCGAAACCTTTTTCGCTTACACCTTGCCGGCCAGCGCCTGCCGCGCTTCGGCGAGAGCCTCGCGGAAGCCCTCGCGGTCGCGGGCGTCGACCAGCGCCGTCAGCCGCTCGAGCCCCTCTCTGGCGGCGCGGTAGACCTCGTGGCGGTGCGGGTTCAGGCGCTGGATGTCGAGGTAGAGATCGGGGTCTTCCGAGAGCACCGAGAGCGCGGTCCCGGCCTGGCGGAGGAAGGTGGTCGAGGCGCAGTCGTGGAGCTCGCGCGGCACGATCCCCGAGCGGGTCAGGGCCGAGCCGAAGACCATGCTGGTCAGGTGGGCGAGCCCCAAGAGCCAGCCCATCAGCCGGTCGTGATGGGCGAAGGGGACGGGCACCAGCTTGGTGTAGGGGTGGGAGAGGAGCGGCTCGAGCTCGCGCTGCTCGACCTCCGGCTCGCGTTGGGTGGCGAGGACGAAGGTCAGCGGCTCGTAGGGGCTCTTGCCGGGCCCGAACATGGGATGGAGGGCGATCATCCGCACCCCCAGCTCCTTGCCGGCGGCGAAGGCGTCCGTCAAGTGATCCTTGATCGAGGCCACCTCGACGACGATCCCCCGTGGCCGGCGGGCGACGACCGCCGTCAACACCGCCGGCATGCGGACGAGCGGCACGGTGACGAAAATAGCGGCATAGGCGTCCAGGTCGCCCACGAGGCCGAGCTCGGCGAAGCGGCCGCGGGCCTCCGGCAAGCCGGCGAGCGAGGGGTCGACGATGTCGACGCTGTGCCCGGCGAGGCCGAGGAAGTTGCGCAGCCAGTTGCCCATCCCGCCGGCGCCGCCGACGATCAGCACCCGCTCGCCGCGCTGCTCGCGCAGAGAGATGCCCATCCGGTGCTGGCGCTCGACCGAGCCGCGCATGATGGCCTGGAAGATCGATTCCAGGACCTCCTCCGACACCCCGCACTCCTCGGCCTTCTGGCGGGCGCGAGTCAAGACCCGGTCCTCGACCCCGCGGACGACGATCGGCAGGCCGGCCTCGGCCTTGATCCTTCCGACCTCGGCGGCCAGGTCCATGCGGCGGCGCAGCAGCTCGAGCAGGCCGCGGTCGACCTCGGAGATCTCGTCGCGCAGGGCGGAAAGCTCGGCGCTGGGTTCGCTCGCTTCGCTCATCTCGTACCTCCAATTCTCTCTACCCCGGTGCGCCGGGCGGATCGTTGCGGGACGGAGGGTACTACGGTTGCGGCAAGGAGGGGGCGGAGCCGGAAGTCCGGCTCCGCCTTACGGGGAGAAGAGGGGGATACGGGCGGAAACGTGCCCGCCGCCGCGTCCTGTCCCAGCGGCCGGGCCGGGACGTCGGTGGCGGCGGGCACCAGGTTGGGGGGCCCGGGGAGGGGGTGGCTCCCGGTGAAGAGAGCCTCGGGCCGTTCCCGCCAGGGTGAAATAGCAAGTGGGGTGCCAGGGCCACTCCCGGGGGAGAAGGGGGGACGGAGAGCGCTTCGCGTCCTCTCGCGGAGACGAGAGAGACACCGGGAGGGGGCGGTGAGCAGCGCCCCGGCCGCATGGTATCCTCCCGGCCACCGATGCCGGACCTGACCTGAATCAAGGGAGCGGACCGCCAATGCCAAAAGACCCCACCTCCGAGTTCTCCTCGCCGGCGGCCACGGTTGTCGCCGGTGGCATCCATCCGGCCGCCGTCGTCCCCGAGCGGGCCGGCTTCTTCGGCCACCCGCGGGGGTTGGCGACCCTCTTCTTCACCGAGTTCTGGGAGCGCTTCAGCTTCTACGGCCTGCGGGCGCTGCTCCAGCTGTTCATGGTCACGGCGGCGGTCAAAGGCGGGCTGGGGTTCAGCGATCCCAAAGCCGGGGCGATCTACGGCCTCTACACGTCGTTCGTCTACCTGACGGCGCTCCCGGGCGGCTGGCTGGCCGACCGCCTGCTGGGCCAGCGGCGGGCCGTCTTCGTCGGCGGCTGCATCATCGCTCTCGGCCATTTCAGCATGGCCATCC
>JAXDLD010000146.1:0-4765 GCA_034666805.1 Acidobacteriota bacterium | reverse complement strand
GGGAGGGCGGGCCGGGAGAGGGGGGTAGGGGAGTGAGGGGCTTCTGCCGGCAGCCGACGCCCCAACTCGCGCGAGGCCCCCCTCCATCTCCCCGAACAGCGGCGCCACCACCGCCCGTGCCCGCAGCTCCCCCGGCGCGAAGAGCCGGATCACCCCGTACTCGCCGTCGTACCCCGCCTGCCGCCAGACCTGGCCGGCGCGCAGCCGGGTCAAGGCCTCCTTCAATAGGCCGTCCCCAGCCCGCGCCACGTCCTCCAGGGGAAGGCGCTCGAGGATGTCGATCTCCGGGCCGAGCTTCGCCACGAGCTGGGAGACCGCCTGCTCCACGGCCCGCGACTTGGCTCCCACGCCGCAGAGCTCCGAGAGCACCTCCGGCAGCGGGACGAGACAGCGGAAAGGGGCGGAGCGCGGGGGCGGCGGAGGGTCCTCGGGGCGGTCGGCGAGCTCCTCCACCCGCGAGAGGACGCCGACCGTCAACGGCTTGCCGCAGGCCGGGCAGAGCCCGTCGGCGTTCCTCGTCTCGGCGGGCTCCAGGCGCACCCCGCAGGCGCGGTGGCCGTCCAGGTGGTACTTGCCCTCCTCGGGGAAGAACTCGACCGTGCCGCCGAAGCCCTCGCCCGTCTCCAGCGCCCGGCGGATGGCGAAGTAGTCGAGGTCGGTGGCGAAGGCGGTGGCTTCGCGGCCGAGCATGGGGGGCGAGTGGGCGTCGGAGTTGGAGACGAGGGTGAAACGGTCGAGCCGGGAGACCCGCCAGTTCATCGGCGGGTCCGACGAGAGGCCGGTCTCGATCGCGAAGATGTGCGAGGAGAGGTCGCCGTAGCACTCCTCGACCGAGTCGAAGCCCGATTTCGAGCCGAGGACGGCGAACCAGGGGGTCCAGACGTGGGCCGGGACGAGGTAGGCGTCCGGCCCGCTTTCGAGGGTGATCTCGAGGAGGTGCCGCGAGTCGAGGCCGAGGATCGGCCGGCCGTCGGAGGCCAGGTTGCCGATCGCCCCCAGCTTCTCGCGCAGGCGGGCCGCGGTGTCGAGGTTCGCGGCGTAGATCAGGTGGTGGACCTTCCGCGTCCGGTCCCCCTTCTTGTAGATGGTCGAGATTTCGACTTCGAGGAGGAATCGCACCGGTCCCCGGCAGCTCGGGGGGAGGCGCCCGTCGACCTCGCGCTCGAGGTCGGGGCGCAGCCGGAAGAGCCCCGGCTCGGCGGGGACGAGCTTGTCGCGGATCTCCTCGAACCAGACCGGATGGGTGAAGTCGCCGGTCCCGACGACCGTCAGGCCCTTGCGGCGCGCCCAGAGCGCCAGGTGCTCCAGATCCGCGTCCCGGCTCGTGGCCCGGGAGTATTTCGAGTGGACGTGGAGGTCGGCGTAGAAGGGCACGGGGCACGGGAAGAGAGATCCCGGTGACGATACACCGTCACCCGGGTTCTGTCCATCCGTGTTTCGTATCTTCTAGAGGGAACGAAACGCCTCGCGCGCTTCGCGGACGAAGTCGCGCACCGCCGTTCCATCCTTGCGGCCGTCCGCCCCCTCGACCCCGGTGTGGGCGTCGACCCCGGCCGGCCGCACCTCGCGGATCGCCCGGCCGACGTTCCCGGGGTGGAGCCCGCCGGCGAGGATCACCGGCCGGCCGGCGATCTCGACCAGCCGCCGGGAGACCGCCCAGTCGTGGGTCTTCCCCGTCGCCCCCGTGGCCCCGGTCGCCGGGTCGTAGGTGTCGGTCAGGAAGGCGTCGACATAGGGGCGGTAGGCGGCAGCGTCCCCCGCGAGCTCCCTTTCGTTCCCCGGGCGGACGACGAGGCTCTTCATGACGAAGAGGCCGGGATCGAGGGCGCGCACCGTCGACAGCTCCGCCACGTCGATCGGCCCGTGGAGCTGGACCTTGCGGACCCCCAGCTCCCGGCAGAGGGCGACGATGGCGCCGGCCCGGTCGAGGTAGGTGATGAGCACCGCCTCCTGAGGCGGCTCAAGGGCGCGGATGATGCGCGCCGCCTCGGCCTCGGGGAGGTCCTCGCGGTGGAGGGCGAGGCGAAAGGGGAACCCCAGCCAGTCCACCCCGGAGGCGGCCAACATTTCCGCCTCCTGCCGATCGATCACTCCGGCAATCTGGACGATGCCCATGCCGTTAATAGAATTCGATAGCATCGCCGGCATCCAGGCTGACGATCGTCCCCGCCTCGCCGCGGGCGATGCGCAGGATGTCGGCCAGGGCGCCGATGGCGGCGGGCTTCCCCGTCCGCAGGGCGAAGTCGACCGCCGCCTCGACCTTGGGGCCCATCGAGCCGGCGGCGAAGTCGTGGGCGGCGAGCGCCTTGGGCGAGGCGCGCCTTATCGCCCGCTGCCGCGGCGTGCCCCAGTCGAGGTAGACGGCGTCGGCGTCGGTCGCCATGACGAAGAGGTCGACCCCGAGCTCGCGGGCGAGGAGCGCGCTCGCCCGGTCCTTGTCGACCACCGCCTCCACCCCCTGGAGCTTGCGGCCGGCGACGTACATGGTGGGGATGCCGCCGCCGCCGGCGCAGATGACGATGCAGCCGTGCTCGAGCAGCCACTTGACGGGGCGGATCTGGAAGATCCGCTTCGGGAGGGGGGAGGCCACCACGCGCCGGAACCTGTCGCCGTCGGGCGCCATGGTCCAGCCTTTCTCGGCCGCGAGCTGCCGCGCCTCCTCCTCGCTGTAGACCGGGCCGATCGGCTTCGTGGGGTGCTCGAAGGCGGGGTCGTCGGGATCGACCTCGACCATGGAAAGGATGGTGGCCAGCGGCTGCTCGAAAGGCAGGATGTTTCCCAGCTCCTGCTCGATCATGTAGCCGATCATCCCCTCGGTCTGGGCGCCGAGGACGTCCAGGGGGTACGGGTCGACCTTCGTATAGGCGGCGCCCTGGAGCGCCAGGAGGCCCACCTGCGGGCCGTTGCCGTGCGAGATGACGAGCTGGTGCTCGCGGCCCAGGGGTGCCAGGGCCTCGGCCGCGATGCGGACGTTCCGGCGCTGGTTTAAGGCGCTCATCGCCTCGCCGCGACGCAGGAGGGCGTTGCCGCCCAGGGCTACCAGGATGCGCATTCGAAGAGACTCCTCACCCAAGAAGCTGTGGAGTCTAGCCCAACCTTCCGCGCAAAAAGAAAAACCCCGGCCGCGGCCGGGGTTCTCTCCAACTTCGACAAGGCTTTGGTTACCGCGTCTTGACGCAGGCGCGCGACGCGTTCGACCACTCGTACTGGTAGCCGAAACCGCTGACGAGGAACGGCGAGGGCGACCAGGCGCACTTGTCGTCGGCCTCGGCGCCGCTGCTGTCGAACCAGGTCGAACCGGTGGGGTCGGTCACGGCCTCGCGGGTCTCGTGGGTGACGAAGTGCTCCTGGTTCTGCACGTCGGACCAGCCGGAGACGCGGCAGCCGCTGCAGCTCGGATAGGGCTGGATGGAGTACTTGGTGGCCGAGGTGCCGCTGCCGATCCAGCTGTGATAGGCGCAGTACTGGAGGAACGGTCCGCCGCAGGAGGTGGCTCCCGTGCCGTCATCCGAATAGGAGGAGCTGGGGATGACGACCTCGTAGATCGCGTTGGCGTCGAACGCATGGGTCAGGAGATAGGCGTTGACCTCGTTCTGGACGATCGAGTCGGTGACCGCGTGCGGCGGTGTCGTGGTGTCGAACCAGTCGGCGCTGCCGCCGGCGAGGTTCGAGAGCGCGACGGTCCCGTTGCTGCCGCTGTACTGGGTGATGGTGTTGTACTCGCCGTTGGTGCCGAACTGGTTGCGGAAGGACTGCAGGGTCGAGGTGTAACCGGCGGGGAACGAGCCCCAGAAGATGAAGACCACGTGGGCATTGGTGATCACGGGCCCGCCATGGTTGCTGAGGTTCGTCGCCTTGGCGAGCAGGTGCTGCTCGGTACCGACGCTGTCCGCGATACCGCGGGCCGGATAACGGATGATCCGGGGTGTTGCCGGGGTGCCCTGATCCTTGGCCGCGGCGATGCCGGCGACCGCCATCAAGCCACATGTCATCGCCATCACAAACTTCAGACTCTTGCTCCTCATTCCTTGCATCCTCCAAAGAGACCTGCTGTAGATAGACCTGCGGCAGCTTGCCGGACTCTCACGACGAGAGCGCGGCGCCATTCCGACGCGGCCGAACCGACGAGACCCACGCGGGCTCGTGAACGGGCTGACAGGAGATTCAGATCACTATAAGTAAAGGGTGAGAGTGGCCCGGGGAAGCGAGCCACGAGGAGCGGTCTTTGTGCTTTCTTTATGCGGGCCGCGCAAAAAGAAAAAACCCCGGCCGGGGCCGGGGTTCTCTTGAGGCGTCGAAGCGGTTTTCTTATCGCGTCTTGATACAGGCGCTATTGGCGTTCGACCACTCGTACTGGTACGAGTAACCGCCGGTGCCGATGAACGGCGTGGGGGTCCAGGCGCACTTGTCGTCGGCCTCGTTGCCGCGGCGGTCCCACCAGCCGGTGCCGTCGGGGTCGGTCACGGCCTCGCGGGTCTCGTGGCAGACGAAGTGCTCCTGGTTCTGCGCCGCCGTCCAGCCCGCGACCTGGCAGCCGCTGCAGCTCGGATAGGGCTCGATCGAGTACTTGACGTCGTTGCTACCGTTGGCGTAGTTGCCGTGATAGGCGCAGTACGAGAGGCTCGGGCCGCCGCACGAGGTGCTCGTGCCGCTCGAAGAATACGAGGAGCTCGGGATGACGACCTCGTAGATCGTGCTGGCGTTGAAGGCGTGGGTCGACAGGTACTTGTTGACCTCGCCCTGGACGACGGCGTCGGTGACGTTG
>JAXDLD010000145.1:0-7913 GCA_034666805.1 Acidobacteriota bacterium | reverse complement strand
CGCGAGCTCATGGAGCTCCACACCCTGGGGGTCGACGGCGGCTACACTCAGAAGGACGTCGTCGAGGTGGCCCGCGCCTTCACCGGCTGGAGCGTCCTGCCGCCCGGCCCGGCCCGGCAGCAGGCCGAGGCGCGGCTCGCCCGCGTGCAGCGGGTGGGCGGCCTGGGCTTCCAGGAGCAGGGGGACTTCCTCTTCCGCGCCGACGTCCACGACGCCGGCTCCAAGGTGGTCCTCGGCAAGACCCTCCCCGCCGGGCGCGGCATCGAGGACGGCGAGCAGGTGCTCGACATCCTTGCCGTCCAGCCGGCCACGGCCCGGCACCTGGCGACCCAGCTCGCCGCGCGCTTCGTCGCCGACCAGCCGCCCAAGGCGCTCGTCGACCGCCTGACCGCGGTCTACCTGGAGAGCCAGGGCGACATCCGCCAGGTGCTCCGCGCCATCGCCGCCTCGCCCGAGTTCTGGAGCCCGGAGGCGCGGGGGGCGAAGATCAAGTCGCCCTTCGAGCTCGCCGCCTCGGCCATCCGCGCCGTCAACGGCGATTTGAAGAACCCCAAGGAGACCCTCCAGTGGGTGGCGAAGATCGGCCAGCCGCTCTACGCCTACCAGGCGCCGACCGGCTACCCCGACCGCGCCGAGAGCTGGGTCAATACCGGCTCCCTCCTGAACCGGATGAACTTCGGCCTGCAACTCGCTTCGGGCCGGGTGCGGGGGGTCGACGTCGATCTCGTGGCGCTCAACGGCGGCCACGAGCCGGAGTCGCGCGAGCAGGCGCTCCACACCTACGCCGGCCTCCTCATGCCCGAGCGCGATCTGACCGCGGCGCTCAAGGTATTGAAACCCATGGTGACCCAGCCCGACCTCGCCCGCCGGATCGACGAGGCCACCCCGGCCGCCGACGACAAGAGCGCCAAAGCAGGCAGCATGGATGATGAGGAAGAGATGATCTTCGGCGACAAACCCCAGAAGGAGGAGCGCCGCGCCGCGCGGGCGAACCTCCCGGAGCCCACCCCCGTCGAGGAGGTCGTGGGCGTGATCCTCGGGTCGCCGGAGTTCCAGAGACGATAAGACACTCGGCTGGATGGACAGCCAGGAGATACGACCATGTTTTCACGCAGAGTTTTCATGAAGGCCGGCGGCATCGCGCTTTTCTCCCTGGGCGCCGGCCCCAAGTTCTTGACCCGCGCCGCCCTGGCCGCCCCCGGTCCCGGGGCGGCCCAACGCCGCAAGGTGCTGGTCACCATCTTCCAGCGCGGCGCCATGGACGGCCTGGCCGCCGTGCCGCCGGTCGACGCCGCGGCGCTCCAGGGCCTGCGGCCGCGCCTCGCCCTCTCGGCGACCCGGGCAGCGGCGGCGGGGGTCGCCAACGCGGGGACTCCCGGGTTGATCGACTTAGGGGTCGGTTTCGGGCTCCACCCGGCCCTCGCCCCGCTCCAGCCGCTCTGGCAGGAGAAGCGCCTGGCGATCGTCCACGCCGTGGGCTCGCCCGATCCCACGCGCTCGCACTTCGACGCCCAGGACTTCATGGAGTCGGGCACCCCGGGCCGCAAGGGGACCGCCTCCGGCTGGTTGAACCGCGCCGTCGGCCTCCTCGGCCACGAGGGGACGCCGCTCCGCGCCGTGTCGATGACGCCGTCTCTCCCGCGCTCGCTCTACGGCGACCAGCCGGCGATCGCGGTGACCAACTTGAACGACTTCAAGCTCCGCCTGCCCGGGGCCGACCAGGCGGTGACCGCGGCGGCGGGGCAGGGTTTCGAGGCCCTCTACGGCCAGGCGGCCCAGGGCCTCCTCCACAGCACCGCCAACGAGACCTTCGACGCGGTGCAGATGCTCTCAGCGGCCGAGATCGCCAAGTACCGGCCGGCCGAGGGCGCGGACTACCCGCAGAGCCCGCTCGGCCAGGCTTTAAAGCAGATCGCCTTCCTCATCAAGGCGAACGTGGGCCTGGAGATCGCTTTCGCCGAGTCCGGCGGCTGGGACACCCACGTCCAGCAGGCCGGTACCTTCACCCGCCAGGCGGGCGACCTGGCGAAGTCGATCCACGCCTTCTGGACCGACTTAGGGACATACCAGGATGACGTCGTGCTCACCACCATGACCGAGTTCGGCCGCACGGTGCGCGAGAACGGCTCGGGCGGCACCGACCACGGCCACGGCTCCTGCCTCTTCGTGCTCGGCAACCACGTGCAGGGCGGCAAGGTGCACGGCGACTTCCCCGGCCTCACCCAGGGCGCCCTCCACGAGGGCCGGGACCTGCCGGTGACGACCGATTTCCGCGCCGTCTTCTGCGAGCTGGCCGGCAAGCACCTGGGAGTCCGCCGGGACGACGTCCTCTTCCCGGGCTGGGACGGCAAGCGGCTCTCGCTGATTGCCTGAACCCGGACGGCAAGGGACCGCCGCGCTCCTCCCTCCAGGGCGCGGCGGGATTCCTCCCCCCTGGGCGGGCGGTGGTTGGATCAGGGGGGAGGCTAGGAGGGGGGCGCCTGGCTGGAGCACAGCCTTCTGCCCCCCAAGGTGATCCCCCCGCGCAACCTTTTCTCCACCCCCTCCGTATACCCTCTTGACCGACAACTACCGAGGTAGTACTATCTCGGTAGTTGAACGGCAGGAGGACACGATTCATGGACGAAACATCTCATCACCTGGGCGATCTGCAGCTCGCGATCATGCGCTCCCTCTGGCGCAAGGGGGAGGCGACGGTCGCCGAGGTGCACGAGGACCTGGAGGCCGAGCGCGGCCTCGCCTTGACCACCATCGCCACCATGCTCGCCAAGCTGGAGAAGAAGGGGGTCGTCGACCATCGCATGGACGGCCGCCGGTTCGTCTACCAGCCGCGCATCGACGAGGGCCAGGTCCGCCGCTCGATGGTCGCCGAGCTCACCTCACAGCTCTTCCGGGGCGACGTCACCGCCCTCGTCAACCACCTGTTGTCCGAGCACGAGATCGATGGCGCAGAGCTGGCGCAGTGGAAGGCGCTCATCTCCGCTCGCGAGAAGGAGGAAATCTAGATGTTCGAGCACGCTGCCGCCTGGCTCCTGACCTACGCGTTGCACAGCACCCTCCTCCTCAGCCTCGCCTGGCTGGCCTCCGGGCCGCTCTCGCGGCGCTCGCTCCGGCTCGAAGAGGCGGTCTGGCGCGCCGCGCTCCTGGGCGCCCTCGCCACCAGCACCTTCCAGGTCGCCACCGGCTGGCACCCGGCCGGCGCCCTCCGCCTGCCGGTCAGCCTGTCGGCGACGACGAGCACCGCCCCGGCGCTCCCGATCTATAAGGAAGAGCCGGCTTCTCCCGCCCTCCGGTCGGCGGCACCCGCGGCATTGACGGCACCGGCCACCACCCTGGCCGAGCTCGCCCCGGCCGCTCTGGAGCTTCCAGCTTCAGCCCCCATCGCCGCGACGCCGGCTCTGGAACCGTCCCGTCGGCCCATCTGGATGAAGGGGCTGATCGCCCTCTGGGCCACCGCCGCCTTCCTCCTCTCGCTCCGCCTGGCCTTCGCCCACCTGGGATTGCGGCGGCGGCTGCGGGCCCGGCTGGAGGTCTCGGGCGGCACCCTGATCCGAATCCTCGATCGCCTGGCGCCGGAGGCGGGGCTCGCCCGTCCGGTCCGTCTCACCTGCTCGCCCGCGCTGCCGGTGCCGGTCGCCCTCGGGGTCCTGCGGCCGGAGATCGCGGTCCCGCCGCGCGCCCTGTCGCATCTCTCGGCGGCCGAGCAGGAGAGCCTCCTCGCCCATGAGCTGGGGCACCTCGTCCGTCGCGACCCGGTCTGGCTGGCGGCCGGCCAGCTCTTGGCGAGCCTGCTCTTCTTCCAGCCTCTCAACTGGGTGGCGCGGCGCCGGCTGCGGGAGATCTCGGAGCTGCTCTGCGACGAGTGGGCCGTCGGCCGGACGGGGGAGCCGCTGTCGCTCGCCCGCTGCCTCGCCGAGGTGGCGCAGTGGACGCTCGAACCGGTCCGCCTCCTGCCCGTCCCGGGCATGGCCGACCGGCCGTCGAACCTCGGCCGCCGCATCCACCGCCTCCTGGATGGCGACCGCGAGGGGGCTCGCACCCCGCGCTGGGGATTGGCGGTCCTCGGTGTCCTCCTGCTCTCGATGGCCGTCGCCGCTCCCGGCTTCACGGCGGCGGAGCCGCCGGCCGTGCCGCCTGCCCCCGCGGTCGCTCCGACTCCGCCGACGCCACCCGCGCCACCCGCGGCCTCCGTTCCCGAAGTCGCGGAAGCTCCAGAAGCACCGGAGGTACCAGAAGCTCCGGAAGTCGCGGAAGCCCCTGTCGTGGCCCCGGCGCTGCCCGCCCGCCCCGCGCTTCCCGCCCGGCCCCATCGGGCGCCTCGGGCTGCCCACTCGCCGCGCTCACCCAAGCCGGCCCTCGCTCCGCTGCCGCCTCTCCCGCACCACGGCCTGACGCCGGAGGAGCGGGCGGAGATCGAGTCGGCCCGCGAGCGCGGCGAGGCCGGCCGGCTCACCCCGGAGCAGATCGCCCGCATCGAGGCCGACGCCGATCGCATGTCGCGCGAGATCGAGGAGCGTCTCAAGCCGCAGATGGAGAAGCTCGAGAAGCTGACGGCCCAGCTTGAGGCCGAGCGGCCGAGCGACGCGGAGCTCAAGGCCATGGAGGCCCAGGTCGAGGCGGCCACCCGCCATCGCCGCTCGCCCGCGGACGAGGCCCGCTTTGAAGCCGACGTCCGGAAGCTCGCCGAGTCGGGTGACTCGCTCAGCAAGGAGGAGCGGAAGCGTCTCCAGGAGGACGTCCGCCGGATGGCCGAGTCCATGCGCCCGAGCCCCGAGGAGCTCGCCGCGATCCGGAAGCTCTCCGAGCGCCATACCGAGCTCTCGCGCAAGCTCACCCACGAGCAGCTCGAGGAGATGGCGACCGCCCGCCGCGAGATCCAGAAGGAGATGGCGGCGATGCGGGAGACCCTCCAGCACGACCTGCACCGGGACCTTCAAGGTCTGCACGAGGAGCAGCGGGATCGGGCGCGGCGGGAAGCCCTGCCGAGGCCGCACCCCCGGGCCCTCCCCGCCCCCAAGGTGGCCCCGGCTCCCCGGCCGCACCCGCGAGCGGTGCCGGCCCTGCCGGCGCGACCCGCCCCGCCCGCTCCGCCGGCCCCACCCGCCCGGCCTGATGAAGGTGCCATTCCACCACCGCCTCCCCCGGCCGCGCCGCCACGTTGAGCACCGCGCCTTCCCCCTGGGTGACCGAGGGGGAAGGCTTCTACGCCTCAGGGCACCTGCAATACACAAACGAAGCCCTCGGAATTCCAATAAAACCTCTCAAATTTCAATTCGAGCCACTTCCATGCACACTCGCATCCTTCGGAGGTGTATTCAAGCCGTTGGAATCTCGCTCGACGGCTGCCTCGGCTCCGTCAAAGTCTCAAGAATACACCTCGATCGTTCTCTAAGGTGTATCCGCGCTTCCCTGAGCCCTGCTAGAGGACTCCCGATTTGAATTAAATCGTGTGAAATACACTGCGGAGCCACTTGGGTACATATCTTCCTCGATTTTTTCAATTTGGAGAGGTTGTGGCGAATCGCCGAGAAGTGCGAATACACCTCGACGGTGGTTTAGAGTATACGGGAGGCTCAAATCTGCAATTCGGACGCTTCTCGGCGTCGCGCAGGGCCGGGACCACGGCTGGATCCCGGGGGGATCAGGGCCAGTCAGGCGTTCGGAGCCGCGCGGACGGTCTTCAGCATGGCGAAGAAGGCGTCCCGCTGTGGCGCGAGGGTCTTGTCAGGTCCGGTGACCTTGAAGAACCAGGGGCCGCCGGGCCCTTCGACCACCGCCCCGAAGAGGCGGGCGTTGGTCACGGGGGTGGACGGCCCCATCCCCATCGCGTTTGGTTTGAGAGTGCCATGGACATCCACCCAGCTCACCTTGAGCCCGTTAGCGTCTAAGGTGCCGCGCTCGGGCTTCGGCGTGCCGGGGGCCGCCTCCACCTGGTCGATCCAGCGCTCGATGTTGGCCTCGACGTTCCCACCCTGGCCCGCTCCGAAGTAGAAGACCGCGAGATCACCCGCGCCGGCCGGCCCGGGAATCGTGGCCTGGGCGAGCCGCATGGACGACTTGGGGGTCTCTGACGTCCACCCCTTCGGCAAGTCGAACTGGAGCTTGGCGTTATCGGCTGCCGGCCCGGAAGGAGCCGGCGCCGCGGGGGGGGTGCCCTCTGGAGTCGAGTCGCGGGAGGAGATCGTCCCCACCCCGGCGTCGGGGGCCGTGGCCGGCCGGGCGGGCTCGGGAGCGGCCGGAGCCTCCTCCGGCTGCCGGGCGGCCTGGGCGGGCGGCGGCTCCTGCTTGCCGCGGCAGGCGGCCATGCCGAGCGTGCCTGAGCCAAGGAGGCCGAGGAGGAGGATCGGGAGCAGGGCGGAGCGTCGGGTCATCGTTCGGGTCCTCGCTGGAAGGTCCGGGGAAGATTATCACCCCCTGCCGCCGGGGTTCCGCTAGAATCCGCCCGGAAGCGCTCGGGGGCTGGTGCCTCTCGCGGTCTTCAAAACCGTTGTCCCGTGCCGGTTGCGGTCCGGGGGGTGGGTTCGATTCCCATGCGCTTCCGCCACGCGAGTCAGCTTGCGTTTCTACCCACCGCCGTTTCAGCTTCGGAGTGCCTTTTCGCGCGCCCCCCGTGACACGGCAATGACACCGTAGACTTCCCGCGGCATGCTTGCTATATAGTGTTATTGTGCAAATGCTCTCGACAAAAAACTTGCCGAGGGTACATTCAAGGAGGCTACTCATGAGATCGAACCGCGTTTGGCGCCCCGTTCTAACAATGATGCTCCTCGCAATCCTCGGGTCACTGACAGTCTCTCCGGCCCAAGCCCTTCTATCCTGCGGCCTTGCTTGCACCTGTTCAAGGTCTTGCACTTTCCCCTGTGACAGACCGGGCACGACTTGCGGGAATTCCGGCAGTGACTGTGTCGGCGCCCCGAGCTGCGTTCTCGGTCCACTCAGTCCAACTTCCTCAGCGGCATTGAGCTGCAATGCCTCCTCCAGCCCTGCGGACCTCTCGTCGATCTGGATTTCCCCCGCTCCTGTGGTTCCGAATCCAATCGCCCCTTCAGTGAGTCGCTGAGCCGCGACCGGGAGATTACTCATGAAGTCGAACCGCACTTGGTCGCAGCACCGGTGAATCGCTAAGCTGCAACCGATTTGCGGCGGAAGGCAAGAACTGTCCGGTGGATCCCCACCTGAAGAGAACGGGCCGCTCGCCGGAAGGAGGGCGGCCCGGTCGGCTCTAAGGCCCTAAGAGGTCAAGTCAGATCTCGACTGGAGCGGTTGTGCGGGAATGTCGCGGTGCCGGCTCCCCCAGCCAGAGGATCAGCTCAGAGAAAGCCGCCCGACGCCATCTCGGGAGGTCGCGAACGGTCCCGGACTCCCACCAGGGATTGTACTGGCGGAGAACAGAGAAGATCTCTTGTTGAGGGGCTATCATGCTTAAAGTCGCCCTAGAAGGTAAGTATAATTTACCTATTTGACTCCAACAAGGGAGTTTCACGAAATTTGGGGACCTTAGCTCGCCGCCCATAGTCGCCCCAAGCGACCCTCCCCTTCTGCGATCCCCGAAGGGAGCGCAATCCGCGGTTTCCAGCACCTTCTTCTTAGAGGATCTACAATAGGGAGACCGAATGACCTCTCGATTCATCCTGCTGACCTTCACCGCTCTGCTGCTGACCGCGTCCCTTGCCACCGCCTCCACGCCGGCAACCCCTGCCACCGACACCCCGGCGTTCCTGACCAGCACCGCGGCGTCGCCCGGGTGCGCGGCCACGGATCTCCCCTTCCTGACCCCCGCGCCTTCGCAGCGGACCGGTAATCCCTGTGGCCCTTGCAGTGACTCGCCTTGCCAGGGAACCACGACGGGGACGTTCTGCGGCTATCAGGGCGGCCGAACCTACACCTGTCAGATCGTGTATGGAGGCTCTTGC
>JAXDLD010000144.1:0-9277 GCA_034666805.1 Acidobacteriota bacterium | reverse complement strand
CAACTCCTACAACGACCCGGGGAACGGGATCAACGGCAACTACACCACGTTTTACGTCGGCAGCTCGGGCCTCGCCGCGCCGCCCCCCACCGCCAACCCGGTGACCAACGCCTTCCGGATCTACCTGCCGGCCGACGGCGCGGTGACCAACGCCCCGGCCAAGCCCTACCTCGAGCAGTTCGTCCGCTTCCGCTCGGGGCCCAACCCGCCGACGGTCGGCGGGACCCAGCGCGACACGGTGACGGTCCGGGTGGCCAACCCGACGGCCCAGGCGATCACCTTCTCGGCCACCAACCTGGTGACCGTCAACGTCCCCGGGAGCGGCGTCGTCTACGCCGGCAACCCCCAGAAGACCCAGGGGACGGTCGTCACCGCACCCGCGATCGGCGGCACCGGCAACATCACCTGGAACCCCGGGACGGTCGCCGCCGGAACCGTGGCGAACCCGACGTACGTCCTCCTCTCCTACGACATCAACGTCACCCCGACCACGGCCGGGCAGCGGCTCCCGGCGGTCGGCACCGTGGCCTCCGGCAACGGCACCAAGGCGACCTGGCTCGACGAGACCGGCAACGCCTCCCAGGCGCGGGCGACCTTCACCTTCGGCCCGCTCTGCGAGCTGGCGATCAACCAGGGGATGCTGACCGAAGCGGTGATCGCCTCCCTCCAGGCGATTCCCGCCGACGGCGGGATGGCGCTCGAGTGGCGGACGGCCTCGGAGGCGGGGACGATCGGCTTCGACCTCTATCGCCGCGCCGCGGACACCAGCTGGGTGAAGGTCAACCGCGGCCTCCTCTTCGGCCTCTTGACGGCGCCCCAGGGCGGCACCTACCGGTTCGTCGACGAGGGGGCCTCGCCGCGCGAGGCCCAGACCTACCTGCTGGTCGAGGTCGAGGCCTCTGGCCGGCGGCGCAACCACGGTCCCTTCACGGTGCGGGCCGACTGGAGCCGCGCCGCGGCGGGCGGCAGCGCCTACTCGCGCAGTGCCCACGCGCCCAACGCGCCCCTCCCAGCGACCCTCGCGACCCCAACGACCGGCAAGGCCCTGATCGTCCCCCTCCCGGGTGGCGGCCAGGTCGACGCCCTCCATCTGGCGGTCCGCGAGAGCGGCCTCTACTACCTGGCGAGCAGCGACCTCGCCAACCGCTTCGGGGTGCAGCCCACGGTCTTCGAGAAGCTGATCGCCAACGGCCAGCTCGCCCTCTCCCGCGGCAACCTACCGGTCGCCTGGTACCCGGACTTCGACGGCAGGAATTTCAAGGGCATCTACTTCTACGGCGAGACCGTGGACAGCCTCTACACGCGGGACAACGTCTACCGGCTGGAGCGCGGCACCCGCGGCCTGGTCATGAGCACGGTGGTGGCCGACGGCGCCGGCGCTGCCACGGGGAGCGGCCCGGCCGCCTTCGCCGCCACGCTCCACGCCGAGCAGGACCTCCTGCCCGCCACCGCCCTGGCCCTGGACCCGGCGTCGGACTACTGGTTCTGGGACGGCCTGTTGAGCGGCGACCCGACCTACGGCAGCCGGAGCTTCGCCCTCGACGCGCCAGGGGCGGCGACCAGCGGCGGCGGGAGCGCCAGCCTGACCGTCCATCTCCAGGGGGCCAGCGCGAGCGGCGTGGCCGGGGAGCACCACCCCACGGTCGCGCTCAACGGCACCCCCCTGGGCGAGACCCACTTCGAAGGGATCTCCGCCGCCGATGCCACGTTCACCTTCGCTCCGGCGCTCCTGAAGCCCGCCGGCAACCAGGTGCAGGTGACCGGGTTGCTCGACTCCGGCGCCCCGTACAGCCTCTTCTTCGTCGACTCTTTCGACTTGACCTACCCGCGGAGCTTTAGCGCCGCCGGCGGCGCCCTCGCCTTCACCGGCACCGGGCCGGTCGCCGTCTCCGGCTTCGGCGACCGGGCCGTCCGCCTGCTCGACCTCTCGACCCCGGCGCGGCCGCGCTGGCTCCTCGGGGCGACGGTCAACGCCGACCCGCAGGGGGGTTGGGACCTCGCCTTCAAGGCGCCGGGCACGACACCGTACCTGGCCGCCGCCACGGCCGGCCTCAAGACGCCGGCCGCCGTGACCCCGTTCCGCGCCCCGCGCCTGCGCTCGACTTCCAACCATGCCGACCTGGTCGTCCTCGCCGGCTACGGGCTCCACGCCGCCGCCCAGCGCCTGGCCGACTACCGGTCGGGGCAGGGGATCGACAGCATGGTGGTCGACTTCGACGAGGTGACCGACGAGTTCGCCTACGGTCTGCCCGACCCGCACGCGATCCTCTCCTTCCTCGCCTACGCCCGGACGAACTGGCGCCGGTCACCACGCTACCTGGTGCTCGCCGGCGCCGGCACGGTCGACTACCGAGACCTCCTGGGCTACGGCGGCAACCTGCTGCCGCCGCTCTTCGTGGCGAGCGACGGCGGGCTCTTCCCGGCCGACGCCCAGCTCGCCGACCTGGTGGGCAACGACGGCCTGCCGGAGCTCGCGGTCGGCCGCATCCCGGCGCACTCGGCGGCCGAGCTCGACGCCTACGTGGACAAGGTGACCGCGTACGAGACCGGCGCCGACGGCGCCTGGGTGGGGAGCGCCATCGCCTTGGCCGACGCGACGGACCGCGGCGCCGACTTCGGGGCGGGGAGCGACCGGGTGGCGACCTTCCTCGCCACGGGCTACAACGTCGACCGCATCTACCTCGGCACGACGTCCCTCGAGGACGCGCGCTCGCGGCTGCTCCACGACCTCCAGGCCGGCGCCTCGCTCGTCGACTACATGGGGCACGGCGGGCTCGACCGGCTCACCTCCGGCGGGCTCCTCGCGAGCAGCGACGTGGCGACCCTGGGCAACGGCCCGCGGGTCCCGGTGCTCACCGCCATGACCTGCGCCATCAACCGCTTCGCCGTCCCCGGCTTCTCTTCGCTCGGCGAGCTGCTGATCGACCAGGCGGGCGGCGGGGCGGCCGCGGTCTGGGCCCCCTCGGGCCTCTCGGTGCACAGCGAGGCGCAGCTCCTGGCCGAGCGCTTCTACCGCCACCTCGGCGACACCGACGGCGCGCGGCTGGGCGACCTCATCCTGCGCGCCCTCCAGGACTTCCAGAGCCTGGGCGGCAGCAAATCGATGATTCAGATCTACAATCTGCTCGGCGATCCGGCCCTGCGCGTCCGCCGCCCCACCCCGGGGCCGGCCGGCCCGGGCTCGCCGAGCAGAGAGTAGGGCGGGGAGAGAATAGATGGAGCGGGAGCGAGGCAACGAACACGAACGGCAGCCCGACGAGGGCGGCAAGCGCCCCTACCAGCGGCCGCGGATCCTGAACCGCGAGCCGCTCGAGGTGATGGCGTCGGTCTGTGCCCCCGGCCCCCCGCCCGCCGGGCCCGCCAAGGGCAATCCCATCCTCTGCCCGCAGGGGCCGATCTCGTCGTAGGGTACGTTTCAGGGCCGCTAGGGCCGCTTTAGGGCAAAATCGGCAGCAGCGCCTTCTTGCCTTCGGCCTTCCGCAGGATCTCTTCCACCACGTCCATCCTTCGGAGCGCGCTCGGATAGACCGCGAGAGGATCGCCGCCGTGGGCGTCGGCGTTGCCGGGGCAGAAGTTGAGGAAGGGGCCGGCGGCGCCGTAGCCCTCGACTACGCCCTTGGCCGCGGTGGTGATCTCCCGGATCTCGGTTAAGTCCGCGGAGCCGGTCCAGATCTCGCCGATCCGCTGCTCGTGGAGGTTCCCCACCGGCCGGCGCCACTGGACGCAGGGGTAGACGTTGCCGTAAGGGTCGACGGCGATGCCCGCGGAGCCGGCGCCGCAATGCTTGTGGATGGCGGTGGGCACCGTCCCGTCGTCGCCGCCCCGGGCGATGCCGGTCGCCGGGGTCGCGGCGCTTGCGGCAGGACCCAGCCGCTCCCAGGCCGCCCGCGCCCGCGCCTCCTGGACGGCGAAGAGCCGCAGCATCCCCTCCCGGGTCGGCGAGATCGCGAGCGGCCCGCGATCGCCGTCGTCCCGCGGGCTCACTTCGGGGTCGACCTGGAAGGCCAGGCCGAGCGACTCGACGAGGTCGAACATCCCTTCGATCTCCCCCTCGTTCCAGGCGGTCAAGGTGCTGTTGACCTTGACTCTGAAGCCCAGAGCCGCCATCTCCCCCAGGTTCGCCAGCAGACGCTCGAAGCTCCCCGGCACCCGGGTCTGGCGGTCGTGGGTGGCGGCGGTGGCGCCGTGCAGGCTCACCTCGACGATGAAGGGGTCGACCTCGTCTTTCAGGCGCCGCAGGAGCTCGCCGCGGAGAGCGTGGCCATTCGACTTGACCCGCACGACGAAGCCCAGCTCCCGCGCCTTGCCGCCGAGCCGGAGGAAATCGGGGTGAGCGAGCGGCTCGCCGCCCGAGAAGGTGAGGTTCATGACCTGCATCGCCGCCAGGTCCTCGAAGAGCTGGAAGTAGCTCTCCAAGGACAGCGGCCGGCCGGCCTGGCCGAGGTCGTTGTAGCAGAAGAAGCAGTCGAGGTTGCAGCGGTAGGTCAGCTCCAGGAGGACCGAGAAGAGGAGGTTGTCGCGCCAGGTGCGGGCGATGACCTGGGCGAAGCTCACGGCGCGGCTCCCTCCGCACCGTTAAGGATACGAAGGCGGATACCGGGGTACCGCCTGCAAACCGTCACCAATTCGATCATCTCCTTCCCGGAAGGATACTCCATATCGAACCGGCGAGTGAAAAGCTCAATCCAGGCTCATTTGAGCGGCGTCGTCGCCGTCGCGCAGACCGGCACCGAAAGCGTCCGCCGCAGGAGCTCGGGCGTGCCGCCGGCGGCCTGGACGCAGGCGGTATTCGAGAGGACCGTCGACAGGGTCACCGCGAAGACCGCGGTCGCGTGCGACCCCACGGCCAGATTGGCCACCGGGAACGTGCAGATGGAGCCGGCTGAGCCATCCGGCGCGCAGCTCCACCCCGGAGTCGACGTCGCCGGGTCGAAGACCGTGTTGCCCGGCACCGTGTCGGTCAAGGTGACGGCGGAGTCCTCGTTGCCCGTGTTGAAAGCTTTGATCGTGTAGCGGAGCACATTGCCCGGCTTCGCGTCGGTGAAGTTCGCCGTCTTGGTGATCGAAAGAACCGGCGCCGCGGTGGTGGGAGTATGAGCGAACGCGCAGCTCGGACCGGGGTTCGCGCACGCCCGGTTGAGGATCTCCCCGCCTCCCGCCGACAACTTCGCCTTCACCTTCACCGCGAAAGTCGCCGTCCCGCCGGCTCCCGCCGGTACCGTCCCCAGCGCCAGGGTGCAGGTGGAGCCGGCCTCCTCGCTCGGCGTACAGCTCCAGCCGGGACTCGAGCCCGCCAGTTTGAAAACGGTGTTGTCGGGAACGGTTTCGGTCAGGCTCGCCCCCGCCGCGTCGAGCTCGCCAAAGTTCCGGTAGGTCAGCGTATAGGTGATCTTGCCGCCCGGGTCGACGATCGCGACATCCGCCGTCTTGGCGATCGACAGGACGGCCGACGGCGCGATCCGGATCAGGAAGGCGTCCCGGCTGCCCGAGCCGTCCCTCGCTCCCGTGACGAAAACGGTTTCCCGCGTGCTGTCGGCGGCGATCGCGTAGCCGGCTCCCGACTGTCCCGCGAGATAGGTGGAGTAGACAACCGTTCCGCTGGCTGCGACCTTGGTCGCGAATCCCGCGGAGCTGCCGCCGGGAAACGACTGGAAGAGCGTCTCCGCGTTGACGATCGGATAACCGTCGCCGGTCGTTCCGGTCACATAGGCGTTCGCCGTCGAATCGACCGCGACCCCGTTGCCGAACGTGCCGCCGCCGCCCAGGTAGGTCGAATAACCGACCGCGTTTCCCGCCGGGTTGATCTTGGTCAGAAAGGCGGCATAACCGCCGGGATTAGCTGGCTGGAACGAGCCCGCGGTCACCCCCGTGAAGTCGTTCGACCGGGTGAACCCCGTTACATAGGCGTTGCCGGCCGGATCGACGGCCAGGCCTTGGGCCACGTCGTTGTCCGTTCCACCCAGGAAGGTCGAGTAGAGCAACGCCGTGCCGAGCGGGTTGAGCTTGGCGACGAACGCATCATAAAGAAAGGTGCCGCAGTCCAGCCCCGGGCTCACCGGCGCGAGCGCTCCGGCGGTGACGGGAAAATTTGCCGAGCAGGTGCCGCCGGTGATCACGGCGTTGCCGGCCGTATCCACCGCCACGTGGTTCGCGATGTCGTCGCCGCTCCCCCCCAGATAGGTCGAGTAGACGATCGCGCCGCCCGTAGCGTTGATCTTCGTCACGAAAACATCATGATCGCCGCCGGCGTTGCTCGCTTGAATGGAGGCGGCGGACACACCGGGAAAATCATTGGAGCGGGTAAAGCCGGTGACGACAGCGTTGCCGGAGCCGTCGACGGCGACGCTGTAGCCGAGATCGGACCCGGTGCCGCCCAGGTAGGTTGAATAGAGGAGCGCCGAGCCGGTCGGGCTCAACTTCGTCACGAAGGCGTCCCTCCCGCCGGCATAACCGCTCTGCGGCGACGCCGCCGTGACGCCGGGAAAGTCGGACGAGAACGTGTAACCCGTGAGATAGGCATTGCCTGCCGAGTCCACCGCGATCCCGGTGATCTCGTCGAGCCCGCTGCCCCCGAGATAGGTGGAATAGAGAAGCGTCGTTCCGGTCGGATCGACCTTCGCCACGAATCCGTCGCGGTCGCCGCCCGGGCTCGACTGCACGCCCCCCGGCCCGATCGTGCCGATGAAATCGGTCGAGGTGGTGCTGCCGGCGATGTAGACGTTGCCGGCCCCGTCGACACCGATGGCGTGACCGATGTCGTCCCCGCTCCCATTCAAGGGGGTCACGAAATTGCTGAACACGGGATCGATCACGAGCGGCAATTCGCGATCGTACGCTCCGAGGGCGAAGCCCACCACGGGCGCCGCGGTCCCCCGGGCCGAGAGCTCATAGCGGCACTCGACGGTCCGCCGCTCTCCTCCCACCACCTGGTAGGCCACCGGGCGGTCTGCCGTCAGCTCCTCCCCGGGCGTGCGCAGGAGAAGCTCGCCCGTCTTGCCCACCTCCACGGTCGCGGCACCCTCGTAGACCATGCGGATCCGCCGCGGCTCCGCGCCGGCCGCGAGATAAAACGACTGCTCGACCCGGCGCTCGTTGCCCGCGAAGACGAGATCCGTTCCCGGGTACACCTCCTCGTACCGCACGCCGGCGAAGCTCGCGACTCCCGTGTGCCAGGCGCGCGGATCGCGGCCCTCCAGATAGTTGCTCTTCGTGGGCAGCGGGTCGATCCCCACGGGAACGGAATGCTTTGCACCGCCCGCGAGATGCAGCCGCACGGTCTCTTCAGACGACCTGTCGCTACCGAGATGGAACACCGCCTCCGCGGATCCCAACGACAATCGATATCCTCTCCCCCGGGCAAAATAGCGGACCCCGGGCTCTTTCACCTGGCCGGCGTTCGCCTCGAAACGCAGCGGCATTTTCGCCGCAAGCTCCGCGAGCGGCGTCGCCGTCCGATCGTTCACGGGCGCCGCCGACACCACGGTTGCCAATAAACACGAAATGATTGCGGCGCTTCCCCTTACGAATGGATTCATGAATTTCACGTCCTCTCCTCTCCGCCCGATCGGGCTTAAATAGTCCTCCACGGCGGACGCTCGGCAGAGCGCCTGCTCGTCGGAAGATCCACCTTGAAGACGATTTCTCGTTTGTCGAACGATACCACACACGACGATTCAACCCACTATTCGTGAGCGGAAAGGAATGTGCGTAATTTGATCGAAACTGGCGGGAGTTGCGGAACCGCTAGGGTGAATCGGCGGGCGCCACGCTCAGGAGCAGCCCCTCGCGCACCAGTTCCTCGGCGAAGTCCAGGAGATCGCGCTCGAGGACTTCCGTCTCCACGTCGTATTCCCGGAGCAGCACCTCGACCCAGCGCGAGATCGGCGCCACCCCGTCCGCCAGAGAGAGGATGCGCGTCGCGACCGGGTCCAGGACCAGGACCTCGGCCGAGCCCTGGTGGAGGACCACGGCCTCGTCGTCGAGGACTCGGAAGCGGACACCGGGGTGCCGCTTGAGCACCGTCGTCAGGGAAGTCATAGAGATGTTGGGATCAGGATATCCCAGAAACCGCCGCCGAGCGAGAAGGTCAGCACCCGGGCCGGCGCGGCCCGCGCGAGATCGGCGAGGACGCCCAGGAGGAGCTCCCGGCGGTGGAGGTCGGCGTTGACGAACGGCGAGCAGGCGAAGAGCAGGGCCAGGGTCGCGCCCGGGGAGAGCGGCCGCAGGGCGTCGGCGGCATCGGCCGGCCCCTTCTCCAGCCGCAGCAGACCGCGGAGCGGCAGGGGTGGGTGAGCGTCCCGGCGCTCCCCGAGGTCGCCGGTGAAGGGGAGCTTCACGACCCGTGGCGGCTCGCCGGGGGCCGGGCCGGGGAGGAGGGCGTTCATGTCGTCCGACAGCACGGTGTGCCCGCGCGCCTCGCTCAAGCGCGAGAGGGTGGTCTTCCCCGCTCCCGAGGGGCCGAGGAAGAGGAAGGCGCCCTCCCCTCTGGGGCCCGCCGTCACCCCGGCGCTGTGGAGGACCACCCCGCCCTCCGCGAGCAGGCGGTAGGCGACGAGCACCCGCAGGAAGTTCTCGAAGATCCCGGGGAAGAGGAGCCCCTCCTCCGAAGTCCACAGGGCGCCCGCCAAGGCCGGGGCCCAGTCGAGCCGCGCCATCAGGTGGAGGCCGGCCAGCCGGACCGAGCGCTCGTCGTGGTCGAAGTCCATCGAGTACTCCCAGCCGCGGGTGTCGACCGCCCGGAAGTCGCTCGCCGGAGCCCGGAAGAGGAGGCCGCGGACGGTGTCCGCTCCCACCGGCGTGCCCTCGTCCTCCCGGCAGAGCGCGCCGAAGCGCTCGCGCGCGGCCTCCGCCTGGACGGTAGAAAGGCCGGCGACGGAGTAGGGCCCGCCCGGCAGATCGAGAATCACCTGGCACTCCCCCCAGGGCTCGCCCGCGCGGCGGGCGGGGAAGAGGTCGGGGAAGGTGAGGAACAGCTCGCCGAAGCTCATCGGGTTCTCAGTCGGTACCCCGCCCCCCGCCAGAGCCGCCGGCCGGCCAGGCGCAGCCAGCCGGCCGCGGCGGCGAGCCGGGCCCGGGGCGGGACGAGGGGCACAGAGCCGGGGTGGGAGACGACCCGGCCGAGCAACTCGCCCAGAGGCACCGGCGGGTCGGGCCGGGGAGCGGCGTCGCCCTGGGTGACGCAGGCGAACCGGCCGCGGTGCAGGCGGTAGCCGAGCAGCCGGTGGACGACGATCCGTTCCTCTCCGGCGGGGCCGG
The DNA here is from genome assembly GCA_034666805.1 of Acidobacteriota bacterium. GTDB lineage: Bacteria > Acidobacteriota > Thermoanaerobaculia > Multivoradales > UBA5704 > DASQPA01. Next base: position 22 of record JAXDLD010000144.1, on the reverse strand, counting down.
CCCGGAAGGCGACGACGTCGCC
>JAXDLD010000143.1:0-11509 GCA_034666805.1 Acidobacteriota bacterium | reverse complement strand
GCCCGACGAGCATACCTAGCATGGCCGTACTCAAGAACAGGATGCTCAAGGCTAGGATGCGGCGCGACGGAGAGCCGGATGCCATGCTTACTCCTTCAAGATCGCAGGGAAGAGAACGAGCCCATCTAGACGAGCAGGAGGATGCCATGGGGCTGGCGATTTGCCAAGGTGCTGTGGCATCCTCTGTCGCCTCGACCCCAAGCTCGCCACCCGCGGAGGACTCGATGCGCTCGAACCGATTCCGTCTCCCCCTCGCCCCGTGCCTCCTGTTCGCCCTCCTGCCGCTCGCCGGCGCCTGCACCCGGGAACCGGCGGAATCGAGCTCGCCCGCCACGGCACCGGCCGGAACCGCTCCAGCGGCATCGCCGGCATCGGCGCCCGTTCCGGCCACCCCGGCCGGCCAGCCGGCCCCACCCCTCGGCAGTGAGCCCGCGGTCTCCATGGCCGGGGTCCGCTCGACCGCCATCGCCAGCGGCCACATCCTCCTGACCGGCGACTACCAGGCGGACTCCGACGCGGAAGTGACCTGCGCCGTGGCGGACACCGCTCTCCAGTTGACCTTCTTCGCACCCGGCAAGCCACGGGTTCTCATCCTCCTGGACGGCCTCGCCGCCAAGGGGACTGCGGGCACCTACCAGGGACAGGTCACGATCGCCGCCAGCGACGCCGGCGAGTCAGCCCTCCGGCAGTCCAGCGGCAAGGCGAGCGCCGAAGTGACCGTCGACGACGTGGCCAAGGGCAAAGCGGTCTCCGGCGCTTTCGCTACGACCTACACGGGCGAGGCGGGGAAGGGCACGGTCAAGGGTCGGTTCGACCGCTGCGTGTTCAAGCCGGAGCCGGACGCGGCCCCTTGATCTCGTGATACCTTGGTGTCACGCTTTGAACACGACGCTGCACTCTGAGGGTTAGACGAACCCAGCCGCCAGGAGCCTGTAGCGCGGGGTTGTGAGGAACCCCGCGCCGACAGGTAGTCCCCTCTTCGGCTGAACGTAAATCGCAGTACCGAGCGACAGCTCAACTACAGGAGAAAGGGCATTCCATGAGCGAAAAAGATCAGGCGACCTCATCCACTCCAGTGACATCTACGGAGCAGTCCAAGGGAGCGGATGTATCCGGTGTGAGCCGTCGTAGATTCCTCGGCAGCATCGGCGGCGCCGCCGCCGTCGCGGCGATCGGCGCCGCCGGCGGCATCGCCGTCGGCGCGAAGGTCGGCCAGGCCGGCGCGGAAGACGACCTGGAAGCGATCGGCGACGCCAGCAGCGCCACCGCCGCGACCCTCCGCCGCGACGCGTCCTTCAAGTTCCGCGTCGACGCGGCGACCTTCAACAAGGGCCTGACCCTCCCCGATCACACGACCAACGGGGACGAGGCGCTCTACCCGAGCAAGATCGGGAGCTACAGCAAGGGCCTGCCCCACAACCGCTACGGCGAGGTCGACTCCTATGCCTGGTCGACCTTCATGGCCGCCTTGAACTCCGGGTCCCCGGCGGCCTTCGAGAACATCGTGATGGGCGGCGGCCGGCCCCTGGTCAACCCGCAGTCCGGCCTCGCCTTGGATCTCGAGGGTGCGGACAGCCACGCCATGGCGACCCTCCTGCCGCCCCCGGCCTTGAGCAGCTCCGAGGAGGCGGCCGAGATGGTCGAGCACTACTGGATGGCCCTCCTCCGCGACGTCAGCTTCGACGACTACGACAACAACTCCCTGGTGGATGCCGCGGTCACCGACTTGAACAAGCTCTCGACCGCGGACTTCAAGGGCCCGCGGGAGAGCGGCAAGGTGACGGCGCAGACCCTCTTCCGCGACCCCTTCCCGGGGCAGGCGGTGGGTCCCTACATCTCCCAATTCATGCTCCTGTCGACGCCCTTCGGCGCCCAGTTCGTCGAAAATCGCAGCCGTACCTTCCTTCCCGGCAGCGACCATATGACCAGCTACAGCGAGTGGCTGACCGTGCAGAACGGCGGTGTCCTCGGCAGCATTGCGTACGACCCGACGCGGCGCTACATCCGCAACGGCCGCGACCTCTCCGCCTGGGTGCAGAACGACGTGCTGTTCCAGGCCTACTTCAACGCCGGCCTGATCCTCATCACCCCGCCGAACGCTTCCGACGGCCAGACCGGCGGTTTCGGCGCGCCGCTCAACCCGGGCAACCCCTACGCCCACTCCCGCACCCAGGCCGGCTTCGGGACGTTCGGCGCTCCGGGCATCTTGGGTCTCATGTGCGAAGTGGCGACGCGCGCGCTCAAGGCTACCTGGTACCAGAAGTGGTTCGTCCATCGCCGATTGCGGCCCGAGGCCTTCGGCGGGCTCGTGCACGTGCAGCGGACGAAGAACCGCTGGCCGGGCGTCCTCCATCCGAACATCCTCAACGCGCCGGTGCTCGACCGGGTGTACAGCAAGTACGGCACCTACCTGCAGCCCCAGGCGTTCCCCGAGGGGTCACCCACCCATGGCTCGTTCACGGCCGGCCATGCCACGGTGGCGGGCGCCTGCGTGACGGTCTTGAAGGCCCTGTTCGACGAGCGCGCCGTCATCAAGAACCCCGTCCAGGTCACCCCGGACGGCCTCGCGGTGGTCCCCTACAACGGTCCCGAGCTGACCATCGGCGGCGAGCTCAACAAGCTGGCCTCGAACGTCGCCACGGGCAGAAACATCGCGGGCGTGCACTGGCGTTCGGACTCGGTCCAGTCCATGCTGCTCGGCGAGAAGCTCGCGATCAGCATCATGCGCGACCAGGCGGCCGGCTTCAACGAGACCCGCGAGGGCTTCTACAAGGGCCAGACCTTCACCAAGTTCGACGGCACCAAGGCCACCGTCTAAGTCCCCACCCCACTGCTCCCCCCCAGACGGCTGTCCGGCTCGCGCCGGGCAGCCGTTTTTTTATGGGCCGCCCGGAAGCGGGCCTCATCCACTGCCACATCCGTATCGTAGAGTTCCCAGTGAGGAGGAGAACCGCCTTGGGAAGAGCTGCCAAGAAAAAGATCTTCGGCACCGCCTGCATCGGGTGGGTGCTGGCTGCCGGGCTCGCCGTCGGCCCCGCCTGGGCCGTGCCGCAGGAGCCGCCGCCGGAGACCCCCGAGCAGGTCAAGGTCCACGAGGAGATCGAGGTCACCGGCCGGGCCTCCGACCTGGTCGGGATCGCCGACTCGGCGACCGAGGGGGTGACGGGCCAGACGGATCTCGCCCAGCGGCCGGTGCTGCGCCCCGGCGAAGTGATGGAGACGGTGCCGGGGGTCATGATCACCCAGCACAGCGGCAGCGGCAAGGCCAACCAGTACTACGCCCGCGGTTTCAACCTCGACCACGGCACCGACTTCCGCGTCACCGTCGACGGCATCAACGTCAACATGCCGAGCCACGGCCATGGCCAGGGTTACAGCGACCTCAACTTTCTCATCCCGGAGCTGGTCGACACCGTGCAGTACCGGAAGGGCCCCTACGACGTGCGGGACGGCGACTTCTCGGCCGCGGGCGCCGCCGACATCGAGTACGTCTCGACTCTCGCCAAGGCGATAACGGAGCTCACCCCGGGGACGGCGGGCTACCTCCGCGCCCTGGCCGCCGACTCGAAGAAGGTCGGCGGCGGCGATCTCCTGGGTGGTATCGAGCTGTCGAAGAACAACGGTCCGTGGGTCCACCCCGAGGACTATCGGAAGGCCAACGGCGTCCTTCGTTTCAACCGAGGCGACGCCGCCAACGGCTTCTCCCTCTCCGCCATGGGCTACAGCGGCCGCTGGGACTCGACCGACCAGGTTCCCGCCCGGGCGGTGAGCGCGGGGCTCTTCTCGCGCTTCGGCGCCATCGATCCCAGCGACGGCGGCGAGGCGAAGCGCGTGAGCCTCTCGGGCGACTACCGGCACGGCAGCGCCGAGTCGCTCACCCGCGTACGCGCCTATGGCCTCTACTCCGACCTCGACCTGTTCTCGAACTTCACCTATTTCCTCGACGACCCCGTCCACGGCGACCAGTTCCACCAGAGCGACCGCCGCTTCGTCACCGGCCTCGCGGTCAGCCACCAGTGGCAGACGCGGTGGGCGGGCCGGGAGGTGAGGACGTCGGTCGGGCTCCAGGCGCGCAACGACGACATCCACAACGGCCTCTTTCGCACCGAGGACCGCCTGCTCGTCTCGACGACCCGGAAAGACCACATCGAGCAGCTCGGGGGCGGCCCCTTCATCGAGGCGCGGGTGCGCTGGACGCCCTGGCTCCGCACCATCGCCGGGCTGCGGGGCGACTTCTACCGCGCCACGGTGACGAGCGACCAGGCGGCGAACTCAGGGAAGGTGACCAAGGGAATCGCAAGCCCCAAGCTCTCCATCCTCCTCGGCCCCTTCGACAAGACCGACTTCTACGTCAACGCCGCCTACGGCTTCCACAGCAACGACGCGCGCGGCGCCACCATCACGGTCGACCCCACGTCGGGCCAGCCGGTCGAGCGGGTGCAGCCCCTGGTGCGGGCGAAGAGCTTCGACGTCGGCATGCGCACGAACCTCATCCCCCGTCTCGAGACCTCGCTCACCGTCTTCCGCCTCGACCTCGACTCGGAGCTCGTCTTCTCGGGCGACGCCGGCTCGACCGAGGCGAGCCGGCCGACCCGGCGGGTGGGCTTCGAGCTGGCCAACTTCTACAAAGTCGGGAGCCACGTCACCCTGGACGCCGACCTCGCCTACTCGCGCGGCCGCTTCACCAACTCCGACCCGGCCGGCGACCACATCCCCGGCGCCGTCGAGGGAGTCGTCTCGGCGGGCATCGCGCTCGACAACTACGGCCCGTTCTTCGGCGGCCTCCGCTTGCGCTACTTCGGACCCCGGCCGCTGATCGAAGACAACAGTGCCCGCTCGCACTCTTCGGGCCTGCTCAACGGGCGCCTCGGCTACCACCTCGCGAACGGGCTCGACCTGCGCCTGGACGTCTTCAACCTGCTCGACCGGCCAGTGAGCGACGTCGACTACTTCTACGCCTCACGCCTGCCGGGCGAGCCGGCCGAGGGGGTCTACGACGTCCACTTCCACCCCGCCGAGCCGCGCGAGGCGCGGTTGACGGCGGAGTGGCGGTTCTAACGGAGGAGATCCATGCGAATCCTGTTGCGCGGCATGGCGGGGTTAGGGTGTGTCCTGGCGCTCGCGGCGCCAACCCTGGCGCAGTCCAAGAGCCCGGCGACCGTCCAGGCCGGCGCCGGGGAGGCCACCCTGACTCTCGGCGGGTTGATCCAGGGCCAGTTCGAGGACGGCGACCGGGGAGATTCGCGCTTCCCCGCGACCGGCACCGACCGCTTCCTCCTCCGCCGGGCGCGCTTGAACGCCACCGGCACCTTTGCCGAGGGCTTCGACTACCGCCTGGAATTCGACCTCGCGGGCTCCCTCTCGGCCACCACCGGCCTCCGTGCCCAGCTGACGGACGGCTACGTCAATTGGAACCACTACCCCTTCGCCAACGTCCGCGCGGGCCAGTTCAAGACCCCGTTCGGCTTCGAGCAGCTCTACGGCGACCCGCGGCTCCTGACCGCCGAGCGCAGCCTGGTCAACGACCGGCTGACCCTCGGCCGCCAGCTCGGAGCGCAGCTCTGGGGCAACTTCCTCGACAAGCGCATCACCTACGCCGTGGGGACCTTTAACGGCAACGGGGTCAACAACAACAGCAACGACAACAGCAAGTTCCTCTATGCGGGCCGGATCACGGTCGCCCCCTGGAAGAGCGGGGACAGCAACTGGTCCGTGGGCGGCAACGCCTTCACCTCGGAGGACACCGCCCTTTCGCTCCCCGACCTGAACCTCGATTCGACGCCCGCCACCGCGGACAAGGACAACCTCTTCACCGGCAAGCGGCACGGCTATGGCGTCGACAGCCAGGTCGAGATCGGTCCCTTCTCGCTCTGGGTCGAGTACCTGAAGGTCCGCTTCGAGCCCACGGACGCCCGGCCGGCCGCCCAGTTCGACGCCGACGGCGGCTACGTCCAGGCGGCCCTGTTCCTCGTCCCCAAGCGTTTCCAGGTCGTCCTCAAGTACGAGACCTTCGATCCCCGGCGTGGCGTCTCCGGCGACGACGTGAGCACGGTGACCGCCGGGCTCAACTACTACATCCGTGGGCACGACCTGAAGCTCCTGCTCGACTATCTGCGCACCGACCTGGGCAGCCGTTCCACGGCTTCCCAGCAGAATAAGATCCTGCTTCGGTTCCAGGCCATGTTCTAGACGGAGGCTCGCATGCAAAACCTGCTCGGCACCGTTCTCGCCCTCCTCGTAGCGGCCCCCGTTCTCTCCGCGGCTCCGGCGCGCGCCGCGCGGCCGGAGATCCTCGTCTTCGCCGCCGCCTCGCTGTCCGACGCCCTGACCGAGATCGGCCGTGCCTACGAGACTGCCGGTGGGGGCAGGGTAACCTTCAACTTCGCCGGCTCGAACGATCTCGCCCGGCAGATCGACTCCGGCGCTCCCGCCTCTGTCTTCCTCTCCGCCAACCGGGCTCAGGTCGAGCGCCTGGAGAAGGCCGGGAAGGTGAAGCCCGGGGAGACGTTCGCCTTCCTCGGCAACAACCTGGTGGTGATCGCCCCGCGCGGAAACGCGGCCCCTCCCTTGACCGGGGCCCGCGGCCTGCTCGGCTTCTCACGGCTCTCGCTCGCCGACCCCGAGGGGGTGCCGGCGGGGGTCTACGCCAGGGCCTGGCTGGCGAAGGAGGGGATCTGGCCACAGCTTGCTCCCAAGGTCGTTCCCGCCCTCGACGTCCGCGCCGCCCTGGCCGCGGTGGCGGCGGGGAACCTCCCGGCCGGGATCGTCTACGCGACGGACGCTGCCGGCTCGGAGAAGGTACGGGTGATCTACCGGGTCCCGGCGGCGGCGACCCCCGATCTGCGCTACTACGCGGCCCCCGTCACCCCCGGCTCGCCGGCCGCCGCGGCCTTCCTCGCGTTCCTGAAAGCCCCCAAGGCGCGGGAGGTCTTCGTCCGCGCCGGCTTCACGCCGATCTAACGGACCTCCCGCCAGCTTGCGCGAGTCTCTTTACGCCTGGCTCGCCCGCGGGGGCTGCCCGAAGCTGGCTTCGAAGGCGCCGATGTCCGCGTAGTAGCGGCGCGCGATCTCCGGCGAGGCCGGATTGGTGTAGAGCTCCGGCGCGGGGTGCTCGATCAGGTTGGCGATCGCCGCCGCGACCTCCTCGGCGGTCTGCGGCTGCATCGGGCCGGTGGGCGGCGGACCGGGCGGGGTGCCGCCCAGGGCGTTCTCCGCGAACCCGGTGTTGACGAGCCCAGGCATCACGAGCGAGACGTGGATCCCGGGATACTCCCGCCGCAGGTCCATCCGCAGGTTGGCGGTCAGGGAGTTCAAGGCCGCCTTGGCCGCGCTGTAGATCGAGCGGAAACTGGCGAGCGGCACCCGGCCCAGGAAGGAAGAGACGTTGACGAGGTGCCCCGCGCCGCGCTCCTGAAAGTGCGGGACGATCGCCTGCATCCCGTAGAGCGCGGACTTGACGTTGACGGCCATGATCTCGTCGAAGTCCTCGTCGGTCACCTCCAGGGTCGGCTTGCCGATGCCGCGCCCGGCATTGTTGATCCAGACGTCCACCTGTCCGAAAGCGGCGAGCGCCCGGTCGCGCAGACGCTCGACGTCCGGCCGCCGGGTCACGTCCGTGACGACGGCGAGGGTCCCGGGGCCGCACTCCGCCGCCACGTCTGCAAGCTCTTTCTCCCGGCGCGCCGCGAGCGCCAGCCGGTGCCCCTGGGCCCCGAGCTGCCGCGCGAGCGCCGCGCCGATCCCGCCGCTCGCGCCGGTGATGACGATGACCTTGCTGGAAGACATGTCGTTCCCCCTGCCGGCTGTGCCCGGCCGTGCTGTCTCCCCTATCTTGGCATGAAGAGGAGCCGCGCCGCCGAGATGGGCAATCCAGAATATGCTATCCAAGCATGGTAGACTGCCGTCATCCCACCAGCGGCGCGACGGCAGACCGTCGCGGTGCCTCGGATCGACAGCAGGGCAGCTCGGCCGCTCCTGGGGATGCCGGCTGCCCAGTGAAAAGGAGAACCATGCATATTTCGAGACGACATCCAGCCCTCCGGGTCGCGCCCCTCTTGGGCGGGCTCCTTCTGACCTGCGGAGTCGCCCTCTCGGCGACCTGTCTCCCCGTCGAGAGCATCGGGCAGTGGCAGCGCTGGACGCACCCTCTGACCAGCAGCTTCACCTATACCAACCCTTACAAGAACGTCACCCTCCAGGCGACGTTCACCTGCGGCTCGACCACGGTCACGAACTACGGCTTCTGGGACGGCACTACGCCCAAGGACTTCAAGATCCGGACCGCCCTGCCGACCTGCGCGACCGGCAACTGGCACTGGCAGACGAGCTGCACGAGCAGCGGCGAAGCGAACGTCTGCGGCAGCGACTCGGGCCTCCTCCAGTGCGGGGACATCACCGTCACCGCGCCGACCAACCCCTCGGTGCTCTACCAGAACGGCTTCCTCACGGTGTCTGCCTCGAAGCGCGTCCTCAATTATGGGAATGGGACCCGGTTCCCCTGGCAGGCGGACACCGCTTGGGCGGCACCCACCATGACCAACCTCTCGGCCAGCAATCCCACGGACCCCACCGCCGACTGGAACCAGTACCTGGCAGACCGGACGGCCAAGGGTTTCAACGTCGTGCTCGTCGCGCCGGCGCCCGATTACAACGGCCACGCCGAGCCGGGATTGGCCTTCACGTCTTTGGGCTGCACCAGCACGGACCCGGTTCCCAACGCCTGCACGACCTGGTCGCCCAGCTACTGGCAACGGTTCGATGCGATGGTCCAGCAGGCCAATGACGCGGGCGTGGTGGTGCTGATCGCCGGCCTGATCGATCCCACGGACCTGGGCGGCGTTTCGGCCAGCTATCCGACCACGGCGGACGCTACGACCTTCGCGCGCAACCTGGCGGCACGCATGGCGGGAAACTTCGTCATCTTCTCTCCTGGGTTCGACGACAAGATCACCACGGCAGTGGCGGGCGGCGGCACCGTGCAGACCTCCATGAATTCCGTGGGCAATGTCCTCGTAACCGCGGCGCCGCGGCACCTGCGGACGGACCACCTGGCTGGAAGCGCGCAATATACCGACTACGTCACGATGAACCAGTCCTGGCTGAGCTTCCAGTTCATCCAGAGCGGCCACGCCATCAACGTCGGCAACTCCTGCCCGAACGGCCCGAGCGACAGGGTGCAGTGCGTCATGTACCGGGCGCGGACGCTCCCTTACATCCTCGGCAACTTCGACTCGGCGCATCCGGTCTCCCCGGTCAAGCCCGTGGTCAACGGAGAGGGACCCTATCAGACGGTCCCGACCTCCGATCCCGCCAACGTCGACACCCGCTTCGGGGTTCGCCACGCGGGCTACCTCTCGACCCTCTCGGGAGCCTTCGGCTACACCGTCGGCGTCACCCAGGCGATCAGCCTCTGGACCGCCCCCACGAGTTGGCTGGGCGCTCGCGCCGCCCAGGACGCCAACCTACTGAGCACCCACTACAACCACAACCCGCGCGGCTACCTCCTGCCGCAACCGGGCTGGATCTTGAACAACCCCTCCCTGGAAGACCTGAAAATGGCGCTCGGGGTGAACGTCGACAACAACTTCGCCATCGCCTACATGCCGAACAACGGCACCCTGGAGATCAGCAATGCCTCGGGGAGCGGCTTCCCCGGCCTCTCCTGCGGCGCGCCCTGGACCATCACCTGGTTCAGCCCACGGGCGGTGAACGAGACCCTCCAGGGGACCTGCAACGACACGATCCCCGGCAAGGTCGTCTTCACCCGTCCCACCTGCGCCGACCCGGCGAACGCGGGCACCACCGGCAACTGCGACTGGGGGATCGAGATCAAGACCCCCTGACGCCGGCCTTCCTCGCCTGGCGGGCCGGCACGTGCCGGCCCGCCCCTGGAGAGGGCGATGGTATGGTAGGCGCCGGTCTTCAAGAATCAGCCGGCAAGCGCGGAGGATAAGACGTGGCGCAGTCTCTCTTTGCCAGGAAGCCCTTGGGCCTGCTGCTCGCGGAGGCCGAGGAGGAAGGGGAGGGGCGCCTGCGGCGGGCCCTCGGCGCCGTCCACCTGACCGCCCTCGGCATGGGCTCGATCATCGGCGCCGGCATCTTCGTCACCACCGGCGCCATCGCCCGCCAGACCGCCGGCCCGGCCCTCCTCCTCTCCTATGTCGTCGCCGGGCTCGCCTGCATCTTCGCGGCCCTCTGCTACGCCGAGTTCGCCTCGATCGTACCGGTCTCCGGTTCCGCCTACACCTATACCTACGCGACGCTCGGCGAGCTCTTCGCCTGGATCATGGGCTGGGACCTGGTGCTCGAGTACGCGGGGGGCGCGGCGCTCGTCGCCAACGGCTGGTCCGGCTACCTGCAGAGCGTCCTCTCCTCCTTCGGCATCACCCTGCCGCGGGCGATCTCGGGCGCCGTCGTGCGCTACGACCCGGGGCTCGGCCGGCTCCTCCCGACCGGCTCGCTCCTCAACCTGCCGGCGGTCCTGATCGTCGCCCTGCTCCTCGTCGTCCTCATCGCCGGCATCCGCGAGAGCGCGCGCTTCAACGCCGTCATGGTCGTCGTCAAGCTCGCCACGGTGCTCTTCGTGATCGTCGTCGGCGCCTTTCATGTCGATCCCCGGAACTGGCACCCCTTCGCCCCCTACGGCATGACCGGCGTCGTCCTCTTCGGCAAGACCCTCCTGGGCCACACCGACCCCGGCGGCCGGCCGGTCGGGATGCTGGCGGGCGCCGCCCTGGCCTTCCTCGCCTACCTGGGATTCGACGCCGTCTCTACTCAGTCCGAGGAGGCGCGGCGGCCGCAGCGCGACGTGCCGATCGGCATCGTCGCCTCCCTCTTCATCTGCACCCTCCTCTACATGGGGGTGATCGCGGTGCTGACGGGGATGGTCCCCTACGACAAGCTCGACCTGAACGCCCCGCTCGCCAACGCCTTCGCCCAGGTGGGCCTCCCGTGGGCGAAGCTCCTGATCGCGCTCGCCGGGGTGGCCGGGATCACCACGGTGCTCCTGGTCCTGCTGCTCGCGCTCCCCCGCATCCTCCTCGCCATGGCCCGCGACGGCCTCCTACCCTCAGGCTTCTTCGCCGCCGTCCACCCGCGCTTCCGCACCCCGCACAAGGCGACGCTCGCGACCGGCCTCCTGGTCGGCTTGGTCACCGCCTTCCTGCCGATCGACGTCATCGTCAACCTGGTGAACATGGGGACTCTCCTGGCGTTCGTCATCGTCTGCGCGGCGATCCCCGTCATGCGCCGCACCCACCCCGACGCCGTACGCCACTTCCGGGTCCCCTTCGTCCCCCTGATCCCGATCCTCGGGGTCCTCTCCTGCCTGCTTCTGATGTGCAGCCTGCCGGCCGAGAACTGGCTGCGGCTTGGCGTCTGGTTCGCGGTGGGAATGGCGATCTACCTCCTCTATGGGCGGAGGCACAGCGTGCTCCGGCGGGCGACGCCATCTAAGCCGGTGCTCTAGGACCCGCCCTCGAAGACGTCTTTGAGGATGATGTCATCTGCG
>JAXDLD010000142.1:0-7413 GCA_034666805.1 Acidobacteriota bacterium | reverse complement strand
CTCGTTCTGGCGGGACGTCTCGAGGGCCGCCGGGCGCGACACCGTCGGCGACTGGCCGACCGCCTCGGAGTACTTGATATAAGTGTCGATCGAGGCGACGACGACACGCGCTTCGACGGTGAGCAGGTCGATGCCCACGAGCGACACCCGCACCCACGCGTCGATGACGATCCCCTTGTCGAGCACGCGGTCGAGGACGTCGATGAGACTGGTGCCACCGGATGCTCTTTCAACCGGCATGGTCTACCCCCTACGTTTCGGACTTTTTGGGACGTGGCCGGACGGTGCCCGCCCGAGCTCCGAGTTTCCCTGGACCGCCGATGTCGCCGATGTCGCCAATGCCGGCGATACGGGCGGCTCCGCGAAGCGCCCCGCCGGCTGCTGCGCCTGGGCCAGGGCGGTCACTCTCTCTTCCAATTGACGGACCTGCGCGCGCAGGGTTTCATTCTCCAGTGCCAGTTGGCGGGCGCCGACCGACAGGCTGGGGTCCTGGCGCCACCAGTCGAGCCCGATCTCCTGGGCCTTGTCGATGGAGCAGACCAGGAGCCGGATGCGGATGGTCAGGAGCTCCACTTCGGCGAGCGAAACCCGGATATCCCCCGCCACGACCAGGCCCTTGTCGAGCACGCGGTCGAGCACGTCGACCAGGCTGGTCGAGCGGCTGTAGGCAGGCTGGTTGATTCCACTCATGGACGGCCCTTCCGACTCCGGCGTTGGCTCAAGTTGGCGCGTATGTGTAACAGACTGTGAACCGGTACGCAAGGCCCGCGCCCGCGGCTTCTCCGAGGCCGCACTGCGGCATCGCTGGCGCCTCCGGGCATGAACGTCCTCACCGCAGGGCGAGGTGCAGAGAGAACATCTGCTGGATGAGGATGCGGAGAGCCGCCAGCCGCTCGGGCTGGGGCTCTCCCTTCGCCGCCTCGACGATCAGGACGTGCGGGAGGTCGGGAGTGTCCTCATAGGTCTCGTGGCGTTCGAGCCCATGTAAAAACGGCACTGAGCTGACCCCGTGAGCGCACCACCGGATCTGCGAGAAGCCGCAGGCGGCGAGCGCCTCGGCGAGCAGGCTGCGGTCCCAGAGAAAGCGGTGGCCCCAGGCGTAGAAACCGCGGTTGACTTCCAGAGCGGAGCGCAGCCGGCCCTTCGAGGTGAAGCGCCGGTCGTAGACCGCGGTCAGCACCCATTCGAGGTTCGGGGTGGAGAGCCGGAGCCAGCCGCCGGCACCCAGGGCGCGGTGGGCCTCGCTGAGGAAGTCGAGCGCCTGCTCGATCTCCAGGTGCTCCAGGAAGTGCTCGGCGAAGACGGCGCGGCAACCCGCGAAATGGAGCCCCCGGGTCACGTCGGCCACCAGGTCCACCCCCGGGAGGTCCTGGGAGTCGATGTTGACCCAGCCTTCGAGGCGCTCGCGGCCGCAGCCGACATGGAGGAGCGGCCCCGTCGCGCCCAGCTCGGGGGAAGGATCGGTGAGATCGGGAGCCATGGCCGCCAGTCTAAGGGATCTACCCCGGCCGGCCCGCCACCCGCCTCTCCCGGCCGGTTGCGAGGTCGAGCCGGACGAGTCGGCCGCCGGAGCGCTGGAAGAGGCGCGAGCCGGCGCTCCCCGGACCGGCGGACGGCGCCCCCATCGGCAGCAGCCCGCGGCCGAGAGACCGGGACTCGCCCGTGGTGAGGTCGAGGAGCCGGGACTCCCAGTGCTCAAGCCCGTCGCTGACCGAGGGCACGGTGTGGGTCGCGATCCCCAGGACGAGATGGCCGGGGGATGGCTCCCCACCCACCCGGAGGGCGTGGGCACCGGGGAAGGGGAAACGACGCAGGACGGAGCCGTCGGGGGAGAGGAGGGTGAGCTGCCGCCCGGCCGCTCCGGTCTCGCCAGCGGCCTCCAGAGTGAAGATACGACCGTCGGCCAGGAAGCCGCTGGACTGGGCGGACGAGCGCAGCTCGGCTTCGAGGACGGCGCCGCGGGTGCGAAAGAGCTGCAGCTTCGCCTGCGGCTGGTGGACGAAGAAGCGGCTGCCGTCGGGGCTGACCTCCGGGGACGAGCTGTCCTCGACCGGCGGGGTCTGGCCGATCACCTCCGTCCGGCCGGTGGCGACGTCGAGCTCGATGATGTCGATCCCCGGGGATCGGAGCCGCCAGCCGACCGTTCCGGTGCGGAAGTAGAGGACGTGGCCGCCGTCCTCGAAGAGCAGCCGGCTCTCCCAGGGATAGGCAGGCTCCACGGGGACCGCCGCGAGCAGCCGCGCCGAGCCGATCTCCTCGACCGTCAGCCGGCCGTGCTCGAGGGCGGCGAGCCGCCGGCCGTCGGGGGAGAGGGCCAGGAGCGAAGGCGGGGCGGCAAACGTGAGTCGGGTCGGGAGCGGCCGGGCTCCCGGCCGGGTCAGGTCGAGGCGGAAGAGGACGGTCGGCCCGGTGCGGGAGAGGTCCTGGGGCTCCAGCCAGGCCGCCCAGCGGCCGTCGGCCGAGAAATGGACCGTCTCCTGCCCGTTCCACTGCGACGCCGGGAAGAGCCGGGAGAACCGGCCGGACTTAGGCTCGACGAGGAAGGTCGGCCAGTACCCGCCCCGGTGCGCGGCGGGACCCTGGACCGCGACCGCGCTCCCGGTGGGCGCCGGCAGGACGCGGCCGAGCGCGACCAGGTCGGCCGGGGTGGCGGCGAGCAGCCAGCGGGAGTAGCCCACAAGGCCGAGTGCCCCGGCGAGCAGCACCCCCCAGAGGATGAGAGAGAGGAGGCGATGCCCCCGGCGGGGATCGGTCCGCCCGCCGAGGACCTGGGCGGCGCTGCCGGCGAGGAACGCGGTGAGGGCCACCGGGGACGCGGCCAGGAGGGCGCGCAACGGGAGGTCCAGGCGCGAGTTGAAGGTCACCGCCACCGTCGCCATCCCCGCCCGGAGCAGCCCCTCCGCGGCGTACGATCCGAGGAGCCAGAGGACGCCGGCCGCCGTCAGGTCGAGGGCCAGCCAGGGCGAGCGGGTGCGCACCAGGGTGCTGACGACGTTGGCGAGGAGGACCAGGGCGGCCAGGAGCGCCAACGTCAGGAGGACCCGGCCGGCGCCGAAATCGGCGAGATCGCTCCGCGCGCCGGCCTCGAAGAGCAGGGCGGGCAGGAGGACGAGGGCTCCCACACCCAGCGAGAGCGCCAGGGCGGCGGCGAGCTTCCCCGCCCAGATCGCCCAGCCCGAGAGCGGGCGCGCGAAGTAGAAGCCGAGCCGCCGCTCGGCCAGGTCACGGGCGAGGACCGAGCCGCCCAGCCCGAGGGCGAGGACGCCGGCGACGATCCCGGAGAGGAGGTAGGCGGAGACGGCGCGCAGCTCGTCCGCTCGCAGGTACGAGGGGACGACGAGCGGCAGGAAGAGCGGCACGCAGCCGGCGAGGCCGAGGAAGAAGAGCAGCCGGCGCTCGGCGACCTCGCGCCGGAAGACGGCGGTGAAGCCTCTCATGCGGCACCCCCTATCGTCCCGGCTTCGCCGCTTCCTCCGGCTCCTCCGACGAGCGCGAGGAAAATCTCCTCCAGCGAGAGCGCCGAGACCTCGACGTCGCCGGAGCCAGAGCCGTTGCCGGGCCCGGTCACGGCGAAGCGCTCCTCGTCCCAGCGCGCCACCACCGCCTCGGTGCGGAAGCCGCGGGCGGCCACGGCCACCGGCTCCAGGGCGGCGAGCCGGGCGGCGCGATCGGCTGCCGAGGGGGAAGCCGGCGGAAAGCTGATGCGGCGGAAGCGGCGCTTCAGGCTCTCCAGCTCCTCGTCGAGAAGAAGCTTGCCGCCGCGGAGGATCCCCACCCGGTCGGCGATCCCCTCGACCGCCGCCAGGTCGTGAGTGGTCAAGAAGACGGTCGTGCCGCGGTCGGCGAGCTCGCCGATCAGCTCCTCGAAGACCGCGCGGCGGGCGAGCGGGTCGAGCCCGAGGGTAGGGTCGTCGAGAATGAGGAGCCGCGGCGCCGGGGCGAGCGCCAGGGTGAGCGAGACCTGCCCCTTCTGCCCCTTGGAGAGGCGGCCGAAGGGGACGTTCATGGGCACCCCGAAGCGGGCCAGGCGCTTCTCGGCCCCGGCGCCATCCCACCGCGGATAGAGGCGGGAGCAGAAGCGGAGGAGCTGGCCGGCGTCCATGGCCGGCGGCGCGTCGGGCTCCTCGGGCACCACCCCCACCTCGGCGAGGAGCCGGGCCCGCTCCCGCCAGACGTCGCCGCCGAAGAGGAGGGCGCGGCCGGCGGCGGGCCGCTGCTCGCCCAGCAGGCAGCGGACGAGGGAGGACTTGCCGGCGCCGTTGGGGCCGAGGAGGGCGTAGACGGAGCCGGTCGCGACGGTGAACGAGAGGCCGTCCAGGGCCAGGCGCTTGCCGTAGCGGACGGACAGGCCGTCCGCCGCCAGGGCGGCCGTGGCGGCCGTGGCGGCGAGGCCCGGCGAGGACGAATCGAGGCTCATCTTAAGTCTCCTCCGAAGGGTCGGGTGCGGCCTTGAGCTCTACCCAGGCGGCGGCCAAAGCGGCGGCGGTCTCCTCGCGATCGGCGCCCAGGGTAGAGGCGGTCCCGGCGTAGCGCAGGGCCGCCTGCTGGAGACGCGCCGCGCGCTCGGCCTGGGTGAGGACCGGCGGCGCGTCGGAGACGTAGGTGCCGTCCCCCCGCCGCACGGCGAGGACCCCGGCGGCGGTCAGCCGCTGGTAGGCCTTGGAGACCGTCGCTGGGTTGACCTGGAGCTCGCGGGCCAGGTCGCGCACCGACGGCACCCCCGTCCCCGCGGCGAGAGAGCCGCAGGCCACCAGGTGCCGCACCCCCTCCTCGATCTGCCGCCAGATGGGGCGCGGGTCCTTGGCATCGATGCGCAGCGTCCTCTCCAAACCGATCCGTCCTCCCGTCGTCACTCAGTGTATTACTACGGCGATACGGTACAGAGCGTCCAAGGGAGTGTCAAGTAAGGAGACGAGTTGACTTGCCCCCTACCCCGTGCGTACTATGTGCGCTCTTTCAGGCGGCGGGGAGGTTAGCTCAGCGGTTAGAGCACCTGCCTTACACGCAGGGGGTCGCGGGTTCAAATCCCTCACCTCCCACCAAAGAGTGAGGGTGACCTCCTCCGCTTCCCGACCTTGCGGGGTCGTAGTTCAGTTGGTTAGAACGCCGGCCTGTCACGCCGGAGGTCGCGGGTTCGAGTCCCGTCGGCCCCGCCATTCACCGTCTTTCACCCCCGCCGCGGTCCTCCGTGGCCAGGAGTTGGCAGCATGCGCGAGAAGATCAAGCTGGTCTCGTCCGCCGGAACGGGCTACTTCTACACCACCTCCAAGAACAAGAAGCTCTCGACCGAGAAGCTGCGGATGAAGAAGTACGACCCCAAAGTCCGGAAGCACGTCGAGTTCGTGGAAGAGAAGCTCCGCTAGCCTCCCGCCCGCCGTTTCCGCCCCCGCCGTCATTCGTGGCACAATCCCATGCCGGGCGTGGGAGGCGTGGGCTCGTCCATTTCTGCCCAATCGATCAGCGACCGCCTCTTAAGACGCCCGGCCCCGCGCGGCCGTCCGGGCTGCCGTCGGTCCCGCCAGGCCCGCCAGACCCGGCCATCGCGCCACTTGACCCGAAAAGGAGGGAAGCCCCGATGTTCGAAGTTCCGCCTCTGCCGTACTCCTTCGATGCCCTGGAGCCCCACATCGACGCCAAGACCATGGAGATCCACCACGACAAGCACCACGCCGCCTACGTGAGCAAGCTGAACGCCGCCTTGGAAGGCCATGAAGGGCTACAGAAGAAGAAGGTCGAGGAGATTCTGCGCGACATCAACTCCGTGCCGGAAGGGATCCGCACCGCGGTGCGCAACCACGGCGGCGGCCACGCCAACCACTCCCTGTTCTGGGAGATCATGGGACCGGGCGGGGGTGGCAACCCCTCCGGCCAGGCCGCCCAGGCCATCCAGGAGGCCTTCGGCAGCTTCGAGAGCTTGAAGGAGAAGGTCAACAACGCCGCCACCAACCAGTTCGGCTCCGGCTGGGGCTGGCTCGTCCTCGCCGACGGCAAGCTCGACGTCATCGCCCGACCCAACCAGGACAGCCCCCTGATGGAGGGCAAGACCCCCATCCTCGGGGTCGACGTCTGGGAGCACGCCTATTACCTCAAGTACCAGAACCGGCGCCCGGATTACCTGAATGCATGGTGGAGCACCATCAACTGGTCGGCGGTCGAGCAGCGGCTCGCCCAGGCCCGCGGCTGAAAATCTTCTCCTGTAAGCGTTTACACGAGGCTCCGGGCCCCCGGAGCCTCTCGTTTTGACACCTTCCTGACACCTCCGGTTGCAGCCCTAAATTTCAGTTATAGAGAAGTTTGCACCTCTGTGCTCAGTTTGTGAGCACAGAGTTGGGTACACATGAGCGCATTGCCAACCTTCCTTCAACTCTATTGAGGTTACAATTCGGTCATATAGAGGGGACAGGATGGAAACGGGCCACCTCAAAAGGAGAGAAAGAAGGCCATGGCTAATCTCGACCGCAGCAATCTCGGGTTTCGTGAGGAGCGGCACTTGACGAAGGTGTTCAAGGCCCTGTCGGACGGCACCCGCCAGGAGATCTTGCGCCTGCTGGAGAATCACCAGCGCACGGTCGGCGAAATCGTCGGTAACTTCAACCTGTCGCAGCCGACGATCTCGCGCCACCTCTCCGTCCTCAAAGAGGCGGACCTGGTGCTCGATCAGCGCCAGGGGCAGAACGTCATCTACCGCCTGAACGAGCCGGCCCTCTCGACTTCCATGCAGGAGTTCTTCGGCCAGTTCCGGAGCTGTCAGGAAGTCCTGCGCTGAGGCGAGCCGGAAGCCCTCGGCGCCCGGCGGCCGGGCCGGGCGCCTCGCCTGCTCCATGATTCCCCGGGCAGGCGTTGGTCTCCTAGAGAGTCCCGCGCTATAATCCCCGCGCGACGTCAAGGTAGCCGTCTCGCCCGCGATCCGGGCGCGGCTCTCCTCTCTCTTCGCTCCAGGCGGTGTAGCTCAGTTGGTCAGAGCAAGCGGCTCATATCCGCTGTGTCAGGGGTTCAAATCCCTTCACCGCCACCATCGACCCGCCGGTCCGCCAGCCGGTGAGCGCGCCAGCCCTCCAACCTCGGCTCATCAACCCGGCTCATGAACCTGTCCTCCAGCCTAGAGAGCTTCTTCAAAGAGCAGGCCCCTCTCGCTCCGGGCGACCGGATCGTCGTCGGCTTCTCCGGTGGTCCCGACTCGACCGCGCTCCTCCTGGGCCTCACCGAGCTCTCGCGCCGCATTCCTCTCGATCTCCTCGCGCTCCACCTCGACCACGGGCTCGACCCCGGCTCCGCCGGCCGGGCCGTCGCCGCCGAGGGTCTCGCCCGGAGCCTCGGCGTGCCGTTCGCCGCCGAGCGGCGGGAGGTCGCCGTCTTCCGCCGCCCCGGGGAGGGCTCTGAGGCCGCGGGCCGGCGGATGCGCTACGAACGGCT
>JAXDLD010000141.1:0-5848 GCA_034666805.1 Acidobacteriota bacterium | reverse complement strand
GGGCCGCGTCGGGGCGCTTCACCCGGAGGATGAAGAGGCCGGCGATCGTCAGCACGTAGAAGAGGAGGACGGTGAAGATGACGTACTCCAGGAGATTGCCGTAGAGGTTGCCGTAGCGCGGCGCTCCGGCGGCGTCCAGAAGCGGCCGGCCGAGGGCGTCGTGGAGCCGGGTGCGCGGCAGGACGAGGAGCGCCGACCAGGCCCCCTGGAGCGCCAGCCCCGCCGCCGGCACCCGCGCCCGGTTGAGGCGCCCGGCGGCGCTGAAGAAGAGGCCGTCCCGGGCCATGGCGTAGTAGACCCGGGCCCCGGCGAGGATCAGACCGTTGGCGCAGCCGAAGGTCGAGACGACGATCGCCACCGCCATGGCCGTCCCCCCCGCCGGGCCGCAGATCACGGCCATCGCCGCCGTCGCCACCCGGTCGTCCGGGGCATGGGAGAGGGCGGAGAGCGGCAGGGTGACCAGATAGGCGAGGTTGACGAGGAGGTAGAGGACGCCGACGATGGCGGTGCCCGCGATCAGGGCCCGCGGCAGGGTGCGCCGCGGGTCGCGGATCTCGGCCGCCGCGAAGCTCACGTCGTTCCAGGCGCCGCAGGAGAAGAGGGCGCCGACCATGGCGAGGACGAAGGTGGCGGCGAAGCCCGCCCCCGGCTCGACGGTCTCGACCGTCCGCGCCGTCCAGGCCTGGGAAAAGTTGGCGTGAAGGGCGGCGGCGTTCCGCCCCAGGGTGAGGCCGAGGAGGATCAGGGCGACGAGGGCCAGGGCCTTCCCCGAGGTGAAGAGGTTCTGGATCAGCCGGCCGGTGCGCAGGCCGCGGGTGTTCAAGTAGGTGAGAAGGGCGATCAAGGCGATCGCCACCGCCTGCTGCACCGAGAGCGAGACCGCGTAGCCCTGAGACAAGGGGATCGGCGGCACGAGGAAGGCCGCTGGGGAGACCGCGGGGACGAGCACCCCGAGGAAGCGCGCGAAGCCCACCGCCACCGCCGCGATGGTGCCGCTCTGGATGACGAGGAACATCGACCAGCCGAAGAGGAAGCCGGCGAGCGGCGACCAGCTCTCGCGGAGGTAGACGTACTGCCCGCCCACCTGGGGCATCATGGCGGCCAGCTCGCCGTAGGAGAGGGCGGCGCAGACGATGAGCGAGGCCGCCGCCGCCCAGACCAGGAGCATCCACCCCGCCGATCCCAGCCGCCGCGCGATGTCCCCGGGGACGATGAAGATGCCGGAGCCGATCATCGACCCGGCGACGATCATGACGCAGTCGACGAGCCCCAGGCCGCGGACGAATCCGTCCGCCGGGTGGACCGGCGTCCCGCCCGGCTCTGCTTCGATCGTCCTCAAACCTTCCCCGCCCGCCGGCGCCAGAGGAAGTAGACCGGGAAGCCGGTCAGCACGATGACGAGGCCGGGCCAGCTCGTCTGGGTCCGGTAGAGGAGCAGCACCAGGGTGATGATCGCCGCCCCCACCAGATAGAGCGCCGGCACGAGGGGATAGCCGAACGCCTTGTAGGGGCGCGGGACGTCCGGACGCTTCCGGCGCAGGACGAAGAGGCCGGCGATCGTCAGCAGGTAGAAGAGGAGGACCGCGAAGACCACGTAGTCCAGCAGGTTGCCATAGAGGTTGCCGTAGACCGCCTCCCCGGTCTTGGGGTCCAAGACCAGCTTCCCGGCGTCGTAGGTCCGGGTGCGCGGCAGGATGAGGAGCGAGGCCCAGACGCACTGGAGGAGGAGCCCGCGGGCGGGGACGCGCTCGCGGTTGAGCTCGCCCGTGGCGCGGAAGAAGAGGCCGTCCTTCGCCATGGCGTAGTAGACCCGGGCGCCGGCCAGGATGAGGCCGTTGTTGCAGCCGAAGGTCGAGATGATGATGGCGACCGCCATCACCGCCGCCCCGGGGGCGCCGAAGATCACCTGGAGCGCCGCCGTCCCTACCCGGTCGTCGGGCGCCGTCTGGATGGCCGCGAGGGGGAGGGTCACGAGGTAGGCGAGGTTGGCGAGGACATAGAGGCCGGTCACCAGGGCCGTGCCGCCAGCGAGAGCGATGGGGATGCTCCGCTTGGGGTCCTTGACCTCGCCCGCCGTGAAGGTGATGTTGTTCCAGGCGTCCGAGGAGAAGAGCGATCCCACCTGGGCGACACAGAAGGCGATCAAGAGGCCCATCGCCCCCGAGGCGGCCGAGACGGCCGGCAGGCCGCCGAGATCGGAATGGATCTGGGCCGGGTCTTTCGGCGTCCACATGTTATGGAAGTTGGCGGCGATGGCCGGGGCGTTCCGGCCGACGAGGAAGGCGAGCGCGATGAGAGCGATGAGCGACAGGGTCTTGGCCGAGGTGAAGGTGTTCTGGATCAGCTTCCCCAGCCGGATGCCGCGGGTATTCAAGAAGGTGAGGAAGACGATCAGGAGGATGCCCACGAGCTGCTGGGTCGAGAGCGAGAGGGCGTAGCTCCGCGAGAGGTCGATCGGCCGGACGATCCAGGCGGTGGGCGAGATCGCCGGCACGAGGACGCCGAGGAAGCGGGCGAAGCCTACGGCCACGGCGGCGATCGTGCCGCTCTGGATGACGAGGAAGACGGTCCAGCCGTAGAGGAAGCCCCAGAGGGGCGAGTAGGCCTCCCGCAGGTAGACGTACTGGCCGCCGGCCTTGGGCATCATGGCGGCGAGCACGCCATCGGAGAGGGCGGCGGCGACGGTCAGGAGACCGGTCACCACCCAGACCATGATGAGCCAGCCGGCCGAGCCCACGAGGCGGCCGATGTCGGCGGAGACGATGAAGATGCCGGAGCCGATCATCGATCCGGCCACGATCATCATGGAGTCCCAGGTCCCGAGCTCCCGGACGAATCCGGTCGATCTGTCCTCGGCGGCGAGGCCGGCGTCTGCCATGGCGGTCTCCTTCTTGCCTCAAGCGTCCCGATTTGCGCGCCAGATACTACCACCCGGCCCGTGCTATCCTTCCTTAAAAGCGACTGCCCGAGATCGAAGTGATGGCGACCGAAGCGAGACCTATCGTCGAGACCCGTGCCCCGGCCGCCCCCGGCTGGCTGCGGAGCCCCTCCTTCGACTTCGTCTTCGTGGGCGGAGCGGTCCTGGCGGCCCTCCTCGCCACCTTGACCGTGGTGGTCGAGCCGCGCCTCTTCCCCCTGGTGCTCGTCATCGACATGTGGCTCCTGGGCTTCCACCACGTGGTCTCGACCTTCACCCGCTTGACCTTCGACAGCGAGAGCTTCCGGAGCCACCGCTTCCTCGTCCTCGGGCTCCCCTGGATCGTCCTCGCCGGGGTCGGCATCCTCGTCTACACCGTCGGCGGCTGGGTGCTGCCCACCCTCTACCTCTACTGGCAGTGGTTCCACTACACCCGCCAGAGCTACGGCATCGCCCAGATCTACCGCCGCAAGGGCGGCGGCCTGGTGGACGACCCGCCCCTCCTCCAGAAGGCGGTGATCTACCTCCTGCCGCTCTGGGGCATCCTGCATCGCTCCTGGCAGCAGCCGGCGACCTTCCTGCGCCAGCCGATCAAGGTCCTGCCGGTGCCGGCGATCGCGGTCCAGATCGCGGCGGTGGCGGCGGTCGCCGCGATCGCCGTCTGGATGTGGAAGCAGCTCGTCGCCTTGAGAGAGGGGAGGCTGCCGGTCGCCTACACCCTCTACATGCTGTCGCACATCGTCATCTTCGCCGTCGGCTATTTAGAGGTGAAGGACATCAGCTACGGCTGGCTGACGATCAACGTCTGGCACAACCTGCAGTACATCCTCCTGGTCTGGATGTTCAACAACAACCGCTTCAAGAGCGGGGTCGACCCCGAGCACCGCTTCCTCTCGACCATCTCGCAGACCAACCGGGTGGTCCCCTACTTCCTCGTCTGCCTGGGGATCTCGACCGCCCTCTACTTCGCTCTCGACAGCGTCTTCAGCGCCCTGGGGCTCTCGGTCCTCACCGTCTCGCTCGCCGTCTACCAGGCGGTCAACTTCCATCACTACATCGTCGACGGGGTGATCTGGAAGGTGCGCAAGCGCCCGGTCCAGGTCCACCTCGGCCTCGCCGGCTGACCCGTCCCGTTTGACCGGCTGGCGGGATCGGGCGGCGGGGGGTGCCACCGCCCCCCGTGTCGCCCTCCTCACCGCTCTCCTCGCCTGGCTCGCCGTCGCCGTCTGGCTCTACGGCGGCCTTTTCATGGACGACGCCTGGATCGGCCTCCGCGCGGTCGCCAACCTCCTCGCCGGGCGGGGGCTGGTGTTCAACCCGGGGGAGCGGGTGGAGGGGGTGACGAACACCGGCTGGCTCCTCCTCCTCGCCCCCGCCGCCCGGCTCTCCTCCCCCCCCTTCGCCGCCAAGCTCCTGGGGGTGACCTGCCTCGGGCTTGCCCTCTTCTTCCTGTATCGGGCCGCCCTCCCCCTCGCCCGCCGGCTCGGCCCCGCCTGGCCCCCCTTCACGGTCCTGCCCTTAGGCCTCGTCCTCCTCGCGGCGGCCAACGCCGACCTCGTGAGCTTCTCGCTCCTCGGCATGGAGACCGGGGCGCTCGCCGCCGTGCTCACCGCCATGCTCTGGATCGCCACCCGCGAGCGGGGATGGGCGGCGCTGCCGTTCCTCGGCGCCTTCGCCTTCCTCCTCCACCCGGAGGCGGTCCTCGTCTACCCGGCGGCCGCGGCGCTCGCCCTCGCCGACCGGGTGCCGGGATCGCGCCGGCTGCTCCGCGGGCAGGTGATCCATGCCGCCCTCCTCGGGGGGATCACGCTCGCGCGCTGGCGCTACTACAGAGCGCTCCTCCCCAACACCTGGGGGGCGAAGCCGCCGACCGCCAGGGCCGCCCTCGGCACCCTCCTGGGCTTCCTGGACGGCTCGGCGGTCAACCTCGCCTTCCCCTTCGCCGGCCTCTTCGCCCTCTCGCTCCTCGTCCTCGGGTATCTCGCCCTCCGCCGGACCGCCCCCCTGGCCGCCGCGGCGGCGGGGGGGATCGTCGGCACCGGGCTCCTCTTCGCTCTCTACGCCCGCCCGGACTGGACCGAGCTCGGCCGCTACTTCGCCCCCTACGTGCCGGCGGCGCTCCTCCTCGCCGGGGTGGGGGCGCTGGACGTCGAGCGGGCCGTTCTCACCCGCGGCCGGCACGGCGGCGCGCTCCGCCTCTGGAGTCTCGCTCTCGCCGGGGTCGCCTTAGTCGCCCTCCTCCTGGGCGGCGCCTTCGCCGTCAACTGGGCGGACCTCTCACGCTGGACGGCGCCGGCGGCCCTCGCCCTCGCCTGGGGGGTGGCGCTCGAGGCCGAGTACGCGGGTGATTTCCGGGGCATCCGGGGGCTCGGAGAAGGCCGCTTCCGCCGCGGGCTCGCGCCCTTAGCCGTCGCGGCATGCGTCGCCTTCTACGGTGCCACGGCGACGGTCGCCCGCACGACCGAGGGCGAGCGTCTCGCCTATCCTGGCTACATCCTGACCAGCGCGACCCTCATCCCGCCCGCCCTCTGGATGCAGGCCCACCTCCCCCCCGGAACCGTGATCGCCAGCCGCCGGATCGGCGCCCTCGCCTATTTCTCGGGCCATCCGGTCTTCGACTACTCCTTCGGCCTGACCGAACCCGAGGTCGCCCGCCTCATCCACCGCCGCGGCGGCCCCTTCGACGACCCCAACGACCCGGCGCTCGCCGCCCTCTGGCAACGGCGCGCCCCGGCCTACCTGCTGGAGGAGGCGGACCTCGTCAACCGCCTTGGCGGTCTCGGAGCCATGACCTCCGGCGGCAGGGGGGAGCTCCACGTCCACGGGCTCGTCTACCGGGTGATCCGGCGCTTTCCGATCGCGCGCGGGGTGGAGTGGGTGCTGGCCGGGCGGGCTACTTCAGCTTCAGCTGTTCCCGGACCTCGGCGATAGA
>JAXDLD010000140.1:0-2690 GCA_034666805.1 Acidobacteriota bacterium | reverse complement strand
GCGCGGTGCCGAGGTAGGGGAGGTAGGTACCGGGGAGATACTATGAAGCCCCATTCCACCGTCCGAGGTGACTCATGAAATGTCTGCTCGCCCTCTGCCTGCTCCTCCTCCCGGCGTCCCTCGCGGCAATCTCCGCCGCGGACCACTCCGTCTACACCCCGCCCACGGTCTCCACCTTCTCGATCGTGGCGATCGATCCGGCGAACGGGGACTTGGGCGTGGCTGTGGCCTCGCGCTACTTCTCGGTCGGTTCGGTCGTCCCCTGGGCGCTCGCCGGAGTGGGCGCGGTCGCCACCCAGGCGAACGTCAACGTCGGCTATGGACCGCAGGCGATCGACCTCCTCCGCCAGGGCTTGACCGCCCAGCAGGTCTTGGCCAAGCTCCTGGCGGACGACACCTTCCCCGGCAAGGACGGCCGGCAGGTGGCGATCGTCGACGCGCACGGGGGTGTCGCCACCTACACCGGCCCCAAGGCCCCGAACTGGGCGGGGGACCGGCAGGGGAAGACCTGGTCGGCCCAGGGCAACATCCTCGTCGGGCCGCAGGTGCCGGAGGTCATGGGCAAGGCCTTCGAGGCCACCCCTGGGGAGCTCGCCGAGCGGCTCTACGCCGCCCTCCAGGCGGGGGACGCCGCGGGCGGCGACTCCCGCGGCCACCAGTCGGCCTCGATCCTCGTCGTCCGCAAGCAGGGCGGGAGGAACATCAACAACGACCGCTACGTCTACATCAACGTCGACGACAACCCCCAGCCCTTCCCGGAGCTGCGGCGGCTGCTCGACTTGAACCTCTCCTATCTCCACGAAGAGGCGGCGGAGCGCTTCCTCCAGAAGAACAACACCAAAGACGCGCTTTTAGAAGCCCGAAAGGCCGCGCGCTACGCGCCAGGCCATCCCTTCACGCACTTTACCCTCGGTCTCGTCGAGTACCTGAACGGCGACAAGGACGCGGCCCTCAAGGAGCTGCGAGAGGCCCAGAAGGGGGACAAGGGTTTCCAGAAGGATTTCGAGGAGACTTTGAACGACAGCCCGGAGCTTAAAGGGATGAAGGAGGATAAGGAGTTTCTGGGGAAGCTTTTCCCGCAGAAGTAAGGCCGGGCGAGCTGGCCCCGTCCGATCGCCCGCCACGCTGGCATGCTCACTGCAACCGGATATCCCTCCCATGCCCCCACTCCCCATCCCCGACGAAACCGACACCGGGGCCGATCCCATGACGCGGGTTCTCGAGACCTATCGCCGCCAGGAGGCGACGGATTTCGGCGATGCCTGGGTCGGGATGGAGCCGACCTTCCAGACCCGGAAGTCGGTCCGCAAGTGGCGGAAGATGTCGGCCCAGCCCGGCGGCGAGGACGCCTACTTCCTTTCCGACTACATGCTGAAGACGGAGAGGAAGGTGGCCAAGGCCATAGAGAAGCGCTACGAGGCCCAGCGCAAGAAGGGCCGGCGCTCTTGCCCGTTCGCGCGCGTCGAGCGGCACGAGGACCTGGACGAGTGGCAGGTGCGCCGGCAAAACCTGGTCTTTCACTGGGCGGACGAGAGCCTGACGCCTTTCGAGGTCCGCCTGGGGCTCGATCCCGAGACGTTCGAGTACAGCATCAAGCCCGTGCCCCTGGCCTGGTTCTACGACGACCGCTTCGTCGCCTTCTGCGAGAAGTTCGTCTGGAGGGTGCCGCTGGAGCTCGGGCTTTCGGCCTCGATCGCCCACGGCGGGGGGCAGTTCTCGCTCTCGGTCAAGACCTTCCTGGGCGGCAGCCTCCTCGCCGACGACATCGCCTACAAGGTCAGCCATCCCGAGCTTTCGACCTGGATCATGGACTGGCCCAACCCCGACGACCGCGCCTTCCGCGCCACCCGGCCGCGGCTGGCGGCGTTCCAAAAGGTTTTGGAGCACTACTGGGCCGGCGGTTTCCACCCCCGCGCCATCGGCGTGCTGACGGCCGAGAACGCCTATCTCGATCGTGGCTTCGGGCCGGCGCCGGCGCCTGCCGAGAGCTGGATGGACCCGCGCCGTGGCCCGCTCGGCGACGCCCGGGAGATCTTTCAAACCAACTTCGCCTTCGGGCGAACCGTGCGGCTAGAAGCGCAGAACGTCCACCCCGGTTACTGGCAGTCGGCCCATCCGGACGAGGAAGGCTACCGCCCGGACCAGATCATGCGCTACAGCGAGGGCAACCTCAACCGCTTGCAGATCGTCGGCGAGCTGCACGTGAAAAGCGGCAAGGTGCTGGAGGTCAAGAAGGCCCCCGAGCTCACCGCCCCCCTGGAGATCGCCCTGCTGACGACGGAGGCGAGTTGGGAAAACCGCGCGCAGATGAGCCGCACGAGCGCCCGGGACTTCGTCGAGGCGCTGTTGCTCGACGTTCACCACGCGCGATATTTAGCGGCGCATCCCCACGTGACGATCACGGCTTCGCTCCTGCAGGACCAGATCCTGGGCGACGCCGAGGAGACCCTGAAGCGCCATGGCGGCGAGGCGACGCTCGCGCGTCTGCACCGCGAAGCCCGGGAGCTCAACCTCGAAGCCTCGCGCTGCCGCATGAACACCGATTGGATCGAGCCCGAGACGCTCTTCTGGGCGGCCTGGCGGGTGCTCCCCCCCGGCGAGAAGGCCGCCCTCGCCCGCGAAGCGGTGGGCGGCTTCCTGGAGCGGGTGGAACAGGCCGCCGCCATGGACCCGCGGCCGGAGGCGACCGG
>JAXDLD010000139.1:0-8431 GCA_034666805.1 Acidobacteriota bacterium | reverse complement strand
ATCCTACGCCTGGGACAAAACGCACGCCAATGAGCTTTTTGACGACCTCGAAACAGCGCTCACACAAGACGAGGAATACTTCCTCGGCTCTGTAGTAATAACCAAAGCTGGCAACTCTGGCACACCTGAAGTAGTCGATGGGCAGCAGAGACTCGCCACCAGCGTAATTTTCTTGGCTGCCATCCGGGATTATCTACTGAGTATTCAGGACGAGGAATGGGCGAGCGACATCGAGGCCAAGTTTCTCCTGTCACGCCAATACCCCAGCCGGGAAGTGTTGCCACAGCTAAGCTTAAACGCCTATGACCACGAGTACTACCTCAAGCGGGTGCTATACCGGCCTGGGACGGATGAAAGAATGAGCGCAACACCACTGCGCGCATCCCATCGGCGCATCCATGCTAACGCACAGGTCGCGATCAGCCGCGTGAAAAAAATCATTGCCGGAGCAACGCCGGAGCAACGCAATCTACGGCTTAGCAACTGGATTGACTATCTCCGTGACAGAGCTCGCCTTATTGTGGTTCTTGTGCCTGACGATACTCACGCCTATATCATGTTCGAAACTCTCAACGACCGCGGCCTTGAGCTCTCTAAGGTCGATCTACTGAAAAACTATCTGTTTGGGCGCTCTGGGCCGGACCGCCAACGCGAAACTGAGCAACGCTGGCATTCAATGATTGGCGTCTTAGAGTCGGTGGGACAAGAAGAAGTTGTATCGACTTACGTCCGCCACCTCTGGGCGTCAATGCACGGGCCGACACGTGACCGCGAGCTCTTTGCCCGCATAAAGGCAAAGGTGAAAAGCAAGAATGCAGTTGTACAACTCGCCAGTGATCTGGCGGAGAACGCGAACACATACGCCGCTCTTCTCAATCCTTCACACAGCCTCTGGGGCTCATACGGTGCCGGCGCGCGTCGGCACATTGAGACGCTTTTGCTCCTTCGCATGGAACAAGTTAGGCCGTGCCTTCTAGCCCTAATCGGCCATGTTGCACAAGCCCAGCTACCGAAGATTCTGAAGCTTCTGGTCACCTGTTCTGTACGCTTCTTGATTGTTGGCGGCCTAGGCGGTGGGACCATGGAAAAGCACTACACCAAAGTGGCGCAAAAGGTGCGAGCAGGAGAAATAGCTAGCGCAGCAGACGTACTATCAGCCATGCGAGAAGTATCGCCCAATAACGCAGAATTTCAAGAGGCATTCTCTAGGGCGACAGTGAGCCAAGGACATTTAGCGCGGTACTACCTTCGGATGCTTGAGATTGAAGCTGGAGGCGAGAAGGAGCCCCAGCATGTCCCAAATCAAGACGAGCGAGTAATCACCCTTGAACACGTGCTGCCGGAGTCGCCAGGTAAGGAGTGGCGCCTCGATCCAGACTTGATGCAAGCTTACTATCGACGGATCGGAAACCTTGCCCTGCTTCCAAAAACGCCGAATGAGCTCGCCGGTAACGAGGGTTATCGCAGTACGAAAAGGGCCATCTTAAAGCGGTCGAATTTCAAGCTTACCTTTACCATCGCGGAAAACGAGGAGTGGGGCTTTGCGCAGATTGATAAGAGGCAGAAGGAGCTCGCCGAATTGGCAGTGAAAGCTTGGCCGCTGAGAGTATGACGCTCGTGAAACTAGGCGTGCTTTCCGTCCTTCCATCGCGCTAAGGCCGCCTTTCTGGCGGCCTCGTGGCGCTCTTGAGCAGTCATATTCTCCGAGCGGACCTTTCCTCCCTTCAGACCACCTTTGCGGCCCATGAGTGCCGCAGCAGCCCTGATAGGATCTTCCGGTTCCTCGGATTGCTTGGGTATCTGTCCAGTGGCTTCCTGGACGATCTGGAAGGCAAGCTGGTTGAGGTCGCGCGGGCGTTTCGGTTTGCGTAATCGGTCTGGCATGGCTCCATGATACCACAGGGCCGGCCCCCTCTCGGAACCGGCCCTTGTGCCCTACACGTCCTCCCGCCGGAACCGCTCTAGGAGCGGCCCGGTGTCACTCGGCGGGGGCTCCCTACCCCCCTCGCCGTTCCATCGCACCCAGACCCGGGCCAGCTCTGCCGCGAGCCCTTTGCAGTGCGCCGCCGAGCGCAGCGTTGCCACGATGCGCGCGGACGGCAGGTAGACCAGCACGTAGCTCTTGCCGTGGACGGGACCGGCTGCTGTGCCCCTGTAGAGCCCGAAGGGATCGGAGATGGAGCCCCGGAGGGTAGGAGTGCTCCCGTCCTCCAAGGTCACCCGGAACGCGCCACGGTGCCACGCCAAGGGGACCGGCGCGCCAGCCGTGGCCCTAACCCGCAAGTAGGCATCGGCGGCAGCGGCAAGCCACGTGCCGACCGCGCGATGCCCTTCCCCGGACGCGGCCCGGTTCCACCGCGTCACCTGCTCCTGTGTCGCCCGCACGGTGAAGCTCGCTACCCGGAGGCTCATAGCTTGCTTCCCTTCCGTGCCAGTCGCTCCCGGCGCTTCTGCTTACGGAGCTCCCGCTCGACAAGCCGGATGGTGCGGCGTACGTCCTTCAGGCCGCGATGGTGGCGGATGACGTACTCCGTGCAGAGGATGAAGAAGCTCGGCAGGCCGACGCTCTGCCCCCAGAGAGCGGCAGACGCGAGCCGGTACCGCCAGCGGGCATGGTCGTCGTCAACCCGCACCGTGTACCTCACGGGGCTATAGGTGCCCTGGCAGGCCGCTTCCCTTGCCGCTCTTTGGTCGTGGGCGTTCCATGAGCCGCTCACCGTCAGATCTCCTGGAATTCGATGCCGAACCGCGCACCGGGCCGGGCGTTGACGGTGAGGACTTCCCACTGCTGAGACTCGGTGGCATCGTCGCCAGCGTCCCACTGGCGCCAGACGACGAACCACCGGCCAAAGGCGTAGACGACGGCTACCCCGCATTCGTCGGGGCCGTACTTCGGGTACCACTCCCCGGCTTCCTTCGCTGCCAGGATCTCACCAGGGGCGGGGCTGAAGTGGACGAGGACAACCGCGTCATAGATCTGCCGACGGGTGCTCTCCGTGGTGTGGCTGAGGTCGATGGGGATAGACTCGGGGGAGCTGGGCATAGGGGTCTCTCCTGTGCTCGGTCAGGCTCGGCGAGGTGTGCCTAGCACTTCGTCGGGCCGCTTCCGTGGATCGCAGAGAGGGTGCATCCCTCCCTTACGGGAGGGACGCTACCCTAGTCCGGGCCGGCCGTAAACCATTCATTTTGTTGGATTTCAAACTGAACCACTACCCGATTTAGAGTCCGAAATGAGCTTTTCAGAGTCTGGAATGAACACTTCGGAGTCCAAACGGTTCATTTCGGGCTCTAAGAGCCTCATTCCCGTGTCCGGAAAGCTCTTTTCCGCGTTCAAAATGAGCTTTCTCGCGTCCTAAGAGAGGCTCCTAGGGTCCAAACGGACGCTGGTAGAGTCCGGTCGGACTCTACTGGCCTCCCAAGAGAGCCTCTGGAGTCCAGACGTGAGCGACCGCTCGCCTTGGCGCCCCGGGAGTTGATGAACCTGCACACCTTCCGTAGAGTGGTTATAAGATAGACATCGAAGCGCGGAACGTCCGCCGCTAGGATCCTGATCGGGGGGGGAGCAAAGCATGACATCGAGAGGCGCGGGGGGGCTGGCTCTCCTCCTCATTGGCATCCTCGCCGGCTGCGGCGGCAAGCCCCCCTCGGGCGGACCGGGGGGACCGGGCGGTCCCGGCGGCGGGGGCGGGCTGCCGGTCAAGATCGAGACGGTGCGCGTGGCGGATCTCCGCGACGCCAGCGAGTACCTGGCGACCTTGAAGTCGCGCCACTCGGTCAACGTCCAGCCGCAGATCGAGGGCGTCATCACCCAGATCTTCGTCAAGTCCGGGGATCGCGTCCGCCCCGGGGCGCCGCTCCTCCAGATCGATCCCGGCCGGCAGCGCGCGGCGGTAAGGAGCGAGGAGGCGAACCGGTCCATGCGGCGGGCGGCCCTCGACTACGCCCAGAAGCAGCAGCAGCGCATGGAGACCCTCTACAAGGGGGGCGCGGTCGCCAAGCAGTCCCTGGAGCAGGCGGAGAGCGCTCTGCGCCAGGCGCGGGCGGACTACGAGGCTCTGGGCGCCCAGGTCGAGGAGCAGCAGGTGCAGCTCCGCTACTTCCGGGTGACGGCGCCGGCGGGCGGGGTGGTGGGCGACATCCCGGTGCGGGTGGGCGACCGGGTCACCCCCGCGACGCTTCTCACGACCCTCGACGAGAACACCGCGCTCGAGGTCTACATCTCGATTCCGCTGGAGCGGTCGAAGGACCTGCGGCCCGGTCTGCCGGTCGAGATCGTCAGCGAGGACGGTACGGTCCTCGCGGCGAGCGCGGTCAACTACATCGCCCCGCAGGTCGACGACCAGACCCAGTCGGTGCTGATCAAGGCGCCCATCACCAATCCCGGCAGTCCCGGTAATGCCGCCGCCAATCCCCCCAACACCGCCGGTCCCGCGAATGCCGCCGGTCCCACGAACGTCGCGAACACCGGCAGCCTGCGCGCGGGCCAGGTCGTGCGGGCCCGGGTGATCTGGAGCACCCACCGCGGGCCGATCCTCCCGCTTCTCGCCGTGACCCGGACGAGCGGCCAGTACTTCGCCTTCGTCGCCGAGCCGGGACCGGAGGGCAAGGGGCTCGTCGCCCACCAGCGGCCGATCCAGGTGGGCGAGGTGGTAGGCAACGACTACGTGGTGCTCGCCGGGATCAAGCCGGGCGAGCGGGTGGTGACCGGCGGAGTGCAGAAGCTCGCCGACGGCGCCCCGGTGACCCCTCTCCCCTGACGCACGGATCGCCCGAGACCAGAACGACCGACCATGTTCGCCGACTTCTTCCTCAAACGGCCCGTCTTCGCGACCGTCTGCGCCCTCCTGATCATCCTGGCCGGCGCGGTCTCGATCCCCAGCCTGCCCGTCGCCCAATATCCGACCCTCGCGCCGCCGCAGATCACGGTGACGAGCTTCTACACCGGCGCCAGCTCCCAGGTCGTCGAGTCCGCGGTGACGACCCCCTTGGAGCAGCAGATCAACGGCGTCGAGGGGATGCGGTATCTGTCCTCCACCTCGGCCAACGACGGCTCGAGCGTCATCACCGCCACCTTCGAGATCGACCGCGACATCGACCTGGCGGCGGTCGACATCCAGAACCGCGTCTCGATCGCCTCCGGGCGCCTGCCCAACGAGGTGCGGACGGCCGGCGTCACCGTGGCCAAGAGCTCGACCGCCTTCGTCCTCGTGGCCGGCATGTACGCCGAGCACGGCGAGTACGACTCGCTTTTCATGAGCAACTACGTCGACGTCTACCTGCGGGACGCCTTGAAACGGGTCAAGGGGGTGGCCGACGTCCTCATCTTCGCCGAGCGCAAGTACTCGATGCGGGTCTGGCTCGACCCGGTGCTCCTGGCCAGCCGCAAGGTCACGGCCTCAGACGTCGTGGCGGCGCTCCGCGAGCAGAACGTGCAGGTGGCGGCGGGGCAGGTCGGCCAGCCGCCGGCCCCCACGGGCCAGGCCTACCAGATCAGCGTGCGGGCGATCGGCCGGCTCTCCGAGCCCGCCGAGTTCGGCAACGTCGTCGTCAAGGCGCGCCCCGACGGTACCCTGGTCAAGCTGCGCGACGTGGGGACGGCCGAGCTGGGGGCCGAGAACTACGGCTCGAACCTGACCTTCAACGGTGTCCCGGCGGTCGGCTTCGCCGTCTTCCAGCTCGCCAGCGCCAACGCCCTGGACGTCGACCGCGACGTCAAGGCCGAGCTCGCGCGGCTGTCGAAGCACTTCCCGCCCGGCCTCAAGTACAAGGTCGCCTTCGACACCACGACGGTCGTGGGGGAGTCGATCCGTGAGGTGCTGATCACCCTTCTGGAGGCGATCCTCTTCGTCATCGCCGTCATCTTCTTCTTCCTCCAGGACTGGCGGAGCACCCTCATCCCGGCGATCACCATTCCGGTGTCGTTGGTCGGCGCCTTCGCCTTCGTCAAGCTCCTCGGCTTCTCGATCAACACCCTCACCCTCTTCGGGATCACGCTCGCCACCGGTCTCGTCGTCGACGACGCCATCGTCGTCCTCGAAAACATCCAGCGCCACATCCATGAGGACCATACCGACGTCATGACGGCGGCCTCGGCGGCCATGCGCGAGGTGACCGGGGCGGTCGTCGCCACCTCGCTCGTCCTGATCTCGGTCTTCGTGCCGGTCGCCTTCTTCCCCGGCACCACGGGCCTCCTCTACAAGCAGTTCTCGCTCACCATCGCCTTCTCGGTCGCCCTCTCGGCGTTCAACGCCCTTACCCTGACCCCTGCCCTCGCGGCTCTCTGGCTGGGGGGAGGCGAGCGGCCGCACGGGGCGTTCTTCCGCTCGGTCAACCGCGGCATCGACAGCATGACCCGCGGCTACCACCGTGCCCTGGAAGCCTTCACGCGGCGGCGGCTGGTGGTGGTGGTCGTCTTCCTCATCGGTCTCGCGCTCACCGCCTGGATCTTCCGCCGGGTGCCGACCGGCTTCGTCCCCGACGAGGACCAGGGCTACTTCATCGTCAACATCCAGGCGCCCGCCGGGGCCTCGCTCGACTACACGACCCGGATCGCGGCCCAGGCGCAGGCCCTGGTGGGGAAGGTCCCCGAGGTGGTCTCGGTCTTCTCGGTGACCGGCTTCAGCTTCGGCGGCAGCGCCCCCAACCGCGGCCTGATGTTCGCCAGCCTGAAGCCGCTCGGCGAGAGGAAGGGCGCGGAGCACTCGGCGGACGCGGTGGTCCACCGGCTCTTCGGGCAGCTCCTCGGCATGCCGGGGGCGCTCGTCATCCCCTTCCAGCCGCCCCCCATCCAGGGGCTCGGGGTCTTCGGCGGCTTCCAGTTCGAGGTTCTGGACCAGAGCGGCGGCACGGTCCAGGGGCTGGAGCAGGCGACCCGCGATCTCGTCGGCCAGGGTAGCAAGAGCCCGGACCTGACCGGTCTTTTCACCGGCTTCACCGCGTCGGACCCGCAGCTCCTGGTGAAGATCGACCGCGACCGGGCGAAGAGCCTCGGCGTCTCGCTCGGCGAGATCACCGACACCCTTCAGATCTTCCTGGGCTCGGTCTACGTCAACGACTTCGACTTCAACAACCGCTCCTACCGGGTCTTCACCCAGGCAGCCAGCCGCTTCCGCGCCCAGCCCAAGGACATCAAGCAGTTCTATGTCCGCTCAGCCAGCGGCGCTGGGAATGGGACGATGGTGCCGCTCGCCAGTCTCGTCACCGTCTCCGAGACCACGGCGCCGCAGGTCATCAGCCACTACAATCTCTTCCGTTCGGCGGAGATCAACGGCTCGGCGGCCCCCGGCCGGAGCTCCGGCCAGGCGATCACCGCGATGGAGACGCTGGCGAAGCGGGTGCTGCCGCAGGGGTTCGGCTACGAGTGGTCCGGCCAGTCGCTCGAGGAGATCCGCTCGGGGGGCCAGTCGCTCCTCCTCTTCGGCCTCGGCCTTCTGGTCGTCTATCTGACCCTCTCGGCCCAGTATGAGAGCTTCACCCTGCCTTTCATCATCCTCCTGGCCGTGCCGCTCGCCCTCTTCGGGGCCTTGGCGGCGCAGGCGGTGCGCGGGCTGATCGACGATGTCTACTGCCAGATCGGGCTCGTCATGCTGATCGGTCTCGCGGCCAAGAACTCGATCCTGATCGTCGAGTTCGCCGAGCAGCTCCGCGCCAAGGGCGCCACCATCGTCGAGGCGGCGATCGAGTCGGCCCGCATCCGGCTGCGGCCCATCCTCATGACGTCTTTCGCCTTCATCCTGGGCGTCCTCCCCCTCGTCTTCGCCTCCGGCGCCGGCCAGGCGAGCCGGCACTCGGTGGGCACCGCGGTCTTCGGCGGGATGATCGTTTCGACCCTCCTGAACCTCGGGATCATCCCCGTGCTCTACGTCATCGTCCGGACGTTGACGCCGGGCAAGAGCGTCCGTGCCGAGCCGGAAGAGCCGCTGTCCCCACGGGTTCCGGTGGAGCCGCGGGAGGGCGATCATGCTTAGCGGCGCCCTTCTGCTCGTCGCGGCTCTCGCGACTCCCCAACCGGCCTCGCCGGCTTTGCCGACTTCGCCGCCCGGCGCACCCGTCGAGCGCGTCACCTTCAAGCAGGCGGTGGACCGCGCTCTCGCCCAGAACCCCACGGTCCAGGAGGCCGCGGCGGAGGTGCTGCGGGCCGAGGCCCTGGTCGTCCAGGCGCGGTCGCGGACCCTCCCCAACCTCGCCGTGAACGGCCAGTACACCCGCCTCGACAGCGCCCGCACCTTCGGCTCGCAGGTCTTCACCCCGGCGGGGGTGACGACGGCGAACGGGACCGCCTCGGTGCCGATCCTCGACCTCGTATCCTGGGCGGCCTGGGCGCACTCGCTCGACAACCGGAAGATCGCCGAGCTCTCGGTCGCCGACGTCAAGCGCCGGGTGGCCCTGGCGGCGGCGAACGCCTTTCTCGCCATCATCGCCCGCCACCGGG
>JAXDLD010000138.1:0-12812 GCA_034666805.1 Acidobacteriota bacterium | reverse complement strand
CGAGCGGAGCGAGATCGAGGAGACCGGCGAGTACGATTTGGAAGGGCTCTTCCTCCGGCTCGGCTTCGCCATCGACTCGATCGGCGCCAAGCGCGTTGCTCTCGACACCCTGGAGACCCTCTTCGGCGGGCTCGGGAACGAAGCGATCCTGCGCTCCGAGCTCCGCCGGCTCTTCCGCTGGTTGAAGGACCGCCAGGTGACCGCCGTCATCACCGCCGAGCGCGGCGACGGCGCGCTCACCCGCTACGGGCTCGAGGAGTACGTCTCCGACTGCGTCATCCTGCTCGACAACCGGGTCATCGACCAGGTCGCCACCCGGCGGCTCCGGGTCGTCAAGTACCGCGGCTCCTCCCACGGCACCAACGAGTACCCCTTCCTGATCGACGAAGGCGGCTTGGAGGTCCTGCCCATCACCTCGGCCGGCTTGAAGTATGCCGCGTCGCGGGAGCGGGTGTCCTCCGGGGTCCCCCAACTCGACGACATGCTGGGCGGCGGCGGCTACTACCGCGGCAGCAGCGTCCTCGTCTCCGGCACGGCCGGCAGCGGCAAGAGCAGCCTCTCGGCGCACTTCGCGGCCGCCGCCTGCAAGCGCGGCGAGCGCTGCATCTACTTTGCCTTCGAGGAATCTGAAGACCAGGTGGTCCGCAACATGAGCTCGATCGGGGTCGACCTGGCGACCCCTCTCCGCCAGGGGAAGCTGCTCTTCCACGCCGCCCGCCCGACGCTCTACGGGCTCGAGGGCCACCTCGCGATCATCCACAAGCGGGTCCGCGAGGCCGACCCCCAGGTGGTGATCATCGATCCCATCAGCACCTTCCTCTCGGTCAGCAACGCGAACGACGTCAAGGCCCTCTTCGTGCGGCTCATGGACTTCTTGAAAGAGAAGCAGATCACGGCCTTCTTCACCAGCCTGACCACCCCGGGCGGCAGCCTCGAGCAGACCGACGTCGGTCTCTCCTCCCTGATCGACACCTGGCTGCTGTTCCGCGACCTGGAGAGCGGCGGCGAGCGCAACCGCGGCCTCTATGTCTTGAAGTCGCGCGGGATGAGCCACTCGAACCAGGTCCGCGAATTCCTCTTGACCGAGCACGGCATCGAGCTGGTGGACGTCTGTCTCGGTCCCGAGGGCGTGCTCACCGGGTCGGCACGGCGGGCTCAAGCAGCGCGCGAGCGGACCGAGGCGGCGGCGCGGGAGGAGGAGGTCGAGCGCCAGCGGCGCGAGCTCGACCTCCGGCGCCAGGTCATGGAGGCGCGCATCGCGACGCTCCGCTCCGAGTTCAAGATGGAAGAAGAGCAGCTCGAGCGCCTCCTCGCCGAGGAGGGAGCCAGCCGCGAGCGCCTCGCCCAGGAGCGCGCGGAGATCCTCCGCGGCCGCCAGACCGGATCGCTCGCCTCGGCGGGCATGGACCGCAAACCCACTCGCTAGGAGCACCGACCATGGCGGACCCGAACCCCTCTCCAGAAGCCGTCCCGGCCCTACCGGAAGTCATGCCGGAAGGTTTCTGGGACTTGAAGCTCTATGTCGCCGGACAGACCCCGCGCTCGGTGGCGGCGATCGCCAACCTCAAAAGGATCTGTGAGGAGCACCTCGCGGGCAAGTACCGGGTCGAGGTCGTCGACCTCATGTCGAACCCCGCCCTCGCCCGCACCGACCAGATCCTCGCCATTCCGACCCTCGTGCGCAAGCTGCCGGCGCCGGCGCGCAAGATCATCGGCGACCTCTCGCAGACCGAGAGAGTGCTCGTGGGTCTCGACTTCCAGCCGCGAAACTAATATAGAAGGCATGGAGAGCCGCCGCGGCGGCATGCCGGCCCATGCACGATTCGGAAAAGACGCGCGAAGAGCTTCTCCTGGAGATCGCGGAGCTCCGCGCCCGGTTGGCGGAGCCCGAGGAGACCGTCCACGCCATCCGCCGCGGCGAGGTCGACGCCTTCGTCGTGCTCGAGCCTGCCGGGGAGGCGGTCTACACCCTGGGTACCGCGGAGCTTCTCCGCCAGCTCCAGCTCATCACCGACTCCCTGCCGGTGCTCGTCGCCTACATCGACCGCGACCGTCTCTACCGCTTCATCAACCGGCACTACGAGGCCTGGTTCGGCCGTCCCATGCACGAGGCCGTGGGGCAGCCGCTGGCGGCGGTGATGGGGGAGGCAGCCTACGAGGCGGTCCGCGAGCAGGTCGAAGCGGCTCTGGCGGGGGACCAGGTCACCTATGAGCGCTGGGTGCCCTATCGCGGCGCCGGCGAGCGCTTCGTCCACGCCACCTACATGCCCCACGTCCACGCCGGGGAGGTCCTCGGGTTCGTCAGCTTCGTCGAGGACGTGAGCGAGCGCCAGCGCGCCGAGGAGGCGTTGCGCCTCCTCGCCGACGCCGGGGAGAGGCTCTCCGAGTCGCTGGATTTCGAGACGACCCTCGACAACGCCGCCCGGCTCGCCGTGCCCGCTCTCGCCGACTGGTGCATGATCGACCTGTTGCAAGAGGGGGGCGACTGCCGGCGGGTGGTGAGCCTCCACGCCGATCCCGCCCGCCAGCCCCTGATGGAGGAGCTCAAGCGCTACCCCCTGCCGCGGGACTCGGGCTCGCGGTTGATGCAGGTGCTCTCGACCGGCGAGCCGGTCTTCACCTCCGACCTCACAGAGGAGAGGGTCGAGGCCGAGCTGCGGAGCGACGACTACGCCCGCATCATCCGCCAGCTCGCGCCCCGCTCCTCGCTCGCCGTCCCCTTGGTGGCGCGCGGCCGCACCCTGGGGGTCTGGAGCTTCCTCTATTCCGAGTCGGGTCGCAGCTACCGGGAGGAGGACCTGCGGGTCGCCCTGGAGCTCGCCCGCCGTGTCGCCGTGGCCTTGGACAACTCCCGGCTCTACCGGGAGGTGGAGACGGCCAATCGTGCCAAGGACCACTTCCTCGCCACCCTCTCCCACGAGCTGCGGACGCCGCTCACGCCGGTCCTGGCGATCGCCTCGCGGCTGGAGGTCGACGGCCGGCTGCTGCCCGAGGTGCGGGAGGGGATCGACGTCATCCGTAGAAACGTCGAGCTCGAAGCGCGGCTGATCGACGACCTCCTCGACCTGACCCGGGTTACCCGCGGCAAGCTCGAGCTGCACTCGGAGCTCGTCGACGTCCGGCAGGTGATCCGGCAGGCCCTGGAGACCTGCGGCGAGCGCCAGCTCCTGGGGCGGCGGGTGGAGCTGGACCTGGCGTCCGCGGAGCACCGCGTCTGGGGCGACCCTTCCCGTCTGACCCAGGTCTTCTGGAACCTGCTCAACAACGCCTTGAAGTTCACGCCGGAGGGGGGCACGGTCACCGTGCGCTCGTCGCGCCAGGGACCGCCCGCCCAGGGCACTTTGGTCTGCGAGGTGGCCGACTCCGGGATCGGCATCGAGCCGGAGGCCCTGACGCACATCTTCAACGCCTTCGACCAGGGCCGGGCCGGCATCACCCGCCGCTTCGGCGGCCTGGGGCTGGGGCTGGCGATCAGCCGGGCCATCGTCGAGCTGCACGGGGGGGGCTTGACGGCGGCGAGCGAGGGCCGGGACCGCGGCGCGGCCTTCACGGTCGAGCTGCCCCTGGTCTCCGAGCTGCCCGCCGGCGTGGAGGCCGTCGGCCAGGCCCTGATCCCCAGCCTCCTGCCGCCCTCCGGCGCCGACCGCTCCCTGCGCATCCTGGTGGTCGAGGACCATGTCGACACCGCCGAGGCCATGGCGGCCCTGCTCCAGGTCCTGGGGCACCAGGTCACTACGGCCGGGACGGTCGCAACGGCGGTCGCCGCGGCCGAGCGCGGGGAGTTCGACCTCGTGCTCTCGGATCTGGGCCTGCCGGACGGCCACGGCCACGACCTGATGCGGGACCTCTCCCGCCGCCACGGCCTCCCCGGCATCGCCCTCTCCGGCTACGGCATGGAGGAGGACGTGGCGAAGAGCCGGGACTCCGGGTTCGCCCTCCACCTCACCAAGCCGGTGAGCCTGGACACCCTGCGGGCCGCCATCCGGCGGATCGCGGGCAGCGCGGTGGAGGTCGGCGACAGAAGCTAATGGACCCGGCGGCGCCGGTTGCGGATGTAATCCGCCAGGATGAACTCCCCCAGGTTGTAGGGCGACGCGAAATAAGCCCGGCCGCGGTTGATCTGGGTGAGCTTCTCGACGAACTGGGTCAGCATGGGGTCGGTCGCCAGCATGAAGGTCGTGATCACCACCTTCTGACGGCGGCAGACGTCCGCCTCTTCCAGAGTCAGGTTGACGATCCGCATGTCGAGCCCGAAGGGGTTCTTGTAGATGCGGCCGTTCTCGGTGATCGCCGAGGGCTTTCCGTCGGTGACGAGGAAGATCTGCTTGTTGGGCTGCTTCTGGCGCGAGAGGAGACCGCGCGCGAGCTGCAGAGCCTCCCGGGTGTTGGTGTGGAAAGGGCCGGCCTCGATGTAGGGGATGTCCCGGAGCTTCACCTGCTCGGCGCGGTCGCCGAAGAGGATCACCCCCAGGTGGTCCTTGGGGTACTTGGTGGTGATCAGCTCGGTGAGCGCGAGGGCCACGGTCTTGGCCGGAGTGATGCGGTCCTCGCCGTAGAGGATCATCGAGTGGCTGATGTCGATCGCCACGATCGTGGCGCAGGAGGTCAGGTGCTCGGTCTCGTAGACCTCCAGGTCCTCCTCGGCCAATTCGAGCTCGCCCTTGGTCCGCCGCATGGCGTTCTGGAGCGACTTCGCCGGCTCCAGGAGGTGGAGGTCGTCGCCGAACTGGTAGCGCTTGGTCTCCGGCTGCCGCTCCATGCCGTCCCCGGAGGAGTGGATGGGGTGATAGCCGGGGCCGGATTTCGAAAGCCCGGAGAAGATCTCCTCGAAGGCGCTCTTCCTGATCTTCCGTTCGCCGCCGCCGGTGAGCGACATGCCGCCCTCGCTGTCCCGGCCGATGAGCTGCTGGTCTTCGAGGCTGGCGAAGAAGGCGTCTAAGTCCACCTCTTCCGAGATGTAGCCCTCCTGCTGCAGGTAGCGCATCCAGTTCATCGCCTCGTCCACATCGCCGCCCGAGGCCAGGACGAGCTGGTTGAAAAGGCGCAGGAGGTCGAGCCCGGCGAGGATCGCCTGGATCAGGGCGGGGTCTAGGTATTGGTAGCGGTGGCGCATGTTGGACCCAGTGGTTACCTAATTGATGTCCCCGCGCCGGCTGCCGCTGCCGCTCCCGCCCTTCTTGTTCGGGCGCAGGAGCTGGAACTTGACCATCTCCTTGTAGCTCACCTGGCTGTCCATGTCCTGGCGGGCCAGCTTCAGGTGCTGGTGGAGCCCCTCTAAAATCATCTCCGCCGTGAAGCTGCGCTCCTGGCGACCGCCGTCTTGGGTGTGCTTCGCCGCCAGGTCGGTCAAGCCCGGCACCTTGCGGATCTCGGCCTCGTAGTCGGCGAACGGCTGCTCGTCCGAGAGGGTGATCGCGTTACCCTCGGCGAACCAGCGGATGATCTTGGCGTAG
Organism: Acidobacteriota bacterium; assembly: GCA_034666805.1. Lineage (GTDB taxonomy): Bacteria > Acidobacteriota > Thermoanaerobaculia > Multivoradales > UBA5704 > DASQPA01. The sequence goes on along the minus strand of JAXDLD010000138.1, from coordinate 7,359 downwards.
GGCCCCTTGTCGTCCTCGCCGCCGGTGCCGGCCTCCTTGCCGACCTCGGGGAAGCGGGCGTCGAAGACCTTCTTGACCGCCAGGCCCACGAGCCGCCGGGCCACCACCTCGGCCCCCTGCTGCTCGCCCTCGTAGACCATCTCGACCTTGCCGGTGATCGCCGGCAGGAGCATCTGGAGGTCGCAGAGCCGCGGCGAGACCGGGTTGTCGCCGGTCGCGAGCGCCCGCCGCTCCAGGTTCGAGACCAGGAGCTCCATGGCGGAGATCGAGACCCGGGCCGAGACCCCCGAGGACTGGTCGACTAAATCGCTCTCCCGCGCCACGAAGCTGATCTCCTCGATGAGCGTCCGCACCTCCTCGGGGATCACCACCCCCGGCACGTCGCGCTCGGTCCACGCCTCCTGCCGGGTGATGTCGGCCGAGATCTTCACCTCGGGCGGGTAGTGGGTGAGGATCTGCGACGAGATTCGGTCCTTGAGCGGGGTGATGATGCTGCCGCGGTTCGTGTAATCCTCCGGGTTGGCGGAGAAGACCATGAGCATGTCGAGCGGGATGCGCACGGGAAAGCCGCGGATCTGGAGGTCGCGCTCCTCCAGGAGGTTGAAGAGGCCCACCTGGATGCGCGGCGCGAGATCCGGCAGCTCGTTGATGGCGAAGATGCCGCGGTTCGTCCGCGGCACGATCCCGAAGTGGATGACCTCGGGGTCGGCGAAGGTGAGCTTCCGGGTCGCCGCCTTGATCGGATCGATGTCGCCCAGGAGGTCGGCGATCGAGACGTCCGGGGTCGCGAGCTTCTCGTTGTAGCGCGCGTCGCGCCCCAGCCACTCGACGGCCGCGTCGTCGCCCGCCTGGGCGACCAGGCGCTGGCCGTGGGTCGAGATGGGGGAGAGCGGGTCGTCGTTCAATTCGGTGCCGGCGAGGACGGGGATCGCGTCGTCCAGGAGGGTCACGAGCGAGCGGAGGATACGGGTCTTCGCCTGGCCGCGGAGGCCCAGGAGGATGAAGTCGTGGCCGGCCAGGAGGGCGTTGATGACGCCGGGGATCACCGTCCGGTCGTAGCCCAGGATGCCGGGGAAGAGCGGCTCGCCGGAAGCGATCTTGGCGCGCAGGTTCTGGCGCAGCTCCTGTTTGACGGTGCGCGGGCGGTAGCCGCTCTTCTTGAGGGCTCCCAAGGTCGTGGGTCTTTTGCTAGGGGCCATCAATCGTGCAGCTCCCCGAGCCAACGCTCGGCGTCGATCGCCGCCCGGCAGCCGGTGCCGGCGGCGGATATAGCCTGTCTATAGATAGGGTCGCAAGCGTCGCCCGAGGCGAAGACCCCGGGGAGGCTGGTCCGGCTCGTCGGCTCGAGCACCTTGATATAGCCGACCTCGTTCATGTCGAGCTTTCCCTTGAAGATCTGAGTATTGGGATTATGGCCGATGGCGTAGAAGACACCCTGGGTGGGGTACTCGCTGTCCAGGCCGTTCTCTAAGTTGTGGAGGCGGACGGCGGTGACCCCGCCCTCGCGGCTGCCGACGATCTCGGTCACGGCGCTGTTCCAGACCCAGGCGATCTTCGGGTTGGCGAAGGCGCGGTCCTGCATGATCTTCGAGGCCCGGAGCTCGCCGCGGCGGTGGACGACGGTCACCTTGCTCGCGAACTTGGTGAGGAAGCTCGCCTCCTCCATGGCGGAGTCGCCGCCGCCGATGACGACCACCTCCTTGCCGCGGAAGAAGAAGCCGTCGCAGGTAGCGCAGGCGGAGACGCCGTAGCCCATGAGCTCCATCTCGCCGGGGATGCCGCCGAGCTTGGCCGAGGCGCCGGTCGCGATGATCAGGGCGTCGGCGTGGTAGACGTCCTCGTCGGTCCGCAGCCGGAAGGGTCGGGAGTCGAAATCGACCTCGACGACGGCCTGGAACTTGACCTTGGCGCCGAAGCGGCGGGCCTGCTCACGCATCTTGTCCATCAGCTCCGGCCCGAGGATGCCCTCGGGGAAGCCGGGGAAGTTCTCGACGTCGGTCGTGATCGTCAGCTGCCCGCCCGGCTGGTTGCCTTCGAGCACCAGGGGGGCGAGGTCCGCCCGCGCCGCATAGAGAGCCGCGGTCAGGCCGGCCGGTCCCGAGCCGAGGATGATGACCCGGTGATGGTTCTTCCACTCCTGTTCCACGCTCGCCATGGTCTTGGGGTCCGATCCTCCAGTGGGGGGTAGAAGGCGTGCCGTCTCAAAGTCGCGGCCAGTATAGCAGCGGCAGGGAGACGGCAGATGTCCCCGGGGCCGGGCGGCCTCGGCGGTCCACACAGGGATAACAGCGGGGGATTCCCGGATGTTTCCGGGGTGGTCTAAGGTAGCATGATGACGAGGTCCATACCCATGCGACGAGCCGGCGCCACCAGGGAGGTCCACATTGGGGAGGTGCTGCTCCATGCCGCCGTGTTCGGACGGGGGAGGAGGGGAGGACGCGCGGATCGGAGGATCGTGGTGGAGGAGTCCCTTACCCAGACGGTCGCCCGGCTCTTCGCGACTCTCGACGCGCGAGGGATCGACTACCTGCTGGTCGGCGGCGTCGCCCTCCTCCAGTACGTCGAGGGGAGAAACACCGAGGACCTCGACCTGATCTTCGCCCTCTCGGCCCTCCCGTCGGTGCCGGAGATCCGGATCGAGAGCCGGGAGGGGTACTTCGCCCGCGGCGACTTCGACGGCCTCCAGGTCGACCTCCTCCTGACCGGGAACCCTCTCTTCGATGAAGTCCGGCGGCGCCACCGGACGATCCGGCCCTTCGTCGAGCGCGAGATCCCCTGCGCCACGGTCGAGGGGCTCCTCCTCTTGAAGCTCTACGCCCTCCCCTCGCTCTACCGGGAGGGCAACTTCGCCCGGGTCGGCCTCTACGAGAACGACGTCGCCACCCTCCTCCACGCCTACCGGCCTGCGATCGAGCCCCTCTTGACCGAGCTCGCCCGGCACCTCGGCGCCACCGATCTCGAAGCCGTGCGGACGGTCGTCGCCGACCTCGAGCGGCGGATCGAGCGCTTCGAAGGCCGGAGCTAGCGGATGTCGAGCGATCCAGGGAGCGGCCCCGTCGAGGCCGGAGGACAGGGAGCGCGGCGGGCGGTCCTCGGCGCCACCCTCCTCGTGCTCCTCTCCGCCGGCTGCTTCGGCGCTAACTCGATCCTCACCCTGGTGGCGACCCGGGCGGGGGTGCCGCTCTTCGCCGTCCTCTTCTGGCGCTACGGCCTGGCGGCGCCCATGCTCGCTACGGTCGCCGTCCTCTCCGGGCCGGGGCGCCTCGCCATCCCGCGGCGGCGTCTCCTGCCGCTCCTGACCCTCGGCGGCGGCGGGCAGGCCCTGGTCATCTTCCTCGCCATGACCTCTCTCAACTGGATCCCGGCGGCGACCCTGGGCTTTCTCTTCTATACCTACCCCGCCTGGGTCGCCGTCTTCGCCGCTCTCCGCGGCAGCGAGCGCTTCGACCGCCGCCGGGTCCTCGCCCTCGGCCTGTCGCTCGCCGGGATCGTCTTCATGGTCGGGGCGCCACTCCTGGGAGCGTCGGGAGCGCTCCACCCGGCGGGGGTGGCCCTGGCGCTCGGAGCGGCGGTCGTCTACGCCCTCTTCATCCCGCTCATCGGCCGGCTCCAGGCCGGGCTCGACCCGGCAGCGGCCTCGACCTACGTGGTCTTAGCCGCCTCGGCCCTCTTCGGCATCCTCGCCCTCGCGACCGGCAACTTCCGCCTCGCCCTGCCTCCGGTCGGCTGGGCGACGGTCCTCGCTCTCGCCCTGATCTCGACCACCCTCGGCTTTATCGCCTTCCTGCGCGGCCTCGCGGTCCTGGGGCCGGTGCGGACGGCGATCGTCTCGACCGTCGAGCCGTTCTGGATCGCCGTGCTGGGTCTGGTCGTTCTCTCGCAGCCGATCTCCCCATCGGTTCTGGGAGGCGGCGTGCTCATCGCGGCGGCGGTGGTGCTCTTACAGAAGGGCTGAACGCAGGGTTCCACTGCACGGTCTGCCGGCGACGACCGCCGACCCTACCGGCGGTGACTGCCGGTGTGCCGGCGATGACCGCCAACCCTACCGGCGGTGATTGCCGGCGTGCCGGCGATGACCGCCGACCCTATCGGCGATGACTGCCGGCGTGCCGGCGACGACCGCCGACCCTATTGGCGGTGACTGCCGGCGTGCCGGCAATGACCGCCGACCCTATCGGCGATGACTGCCGGCAGGCCGGCGAAGGCCGCAAAATTTTCTTTCCTCGTTTTTGTCGCTTTCTCGGATGTCCCTCGGAGACACTCCTGCCGTAGCGAAGGAGCCGCGAATCGAATCACCGACCGACGAGAGAGGAGAACGACCCATGTCCACGAACACCACCCCCAATCCCGACCCGCAGCCGAAGAAGCGGAAGAGGAAGCCCGAGGCCCTCGCCGATATCCTGCGCGAGTGGGAGTCGCTGCTCACTGCCGCGGCGGATCATGAGGGGGCGCTCGCGTCGGCGGATGCGCACCGGGCGGCGCTCGCCGACAGTCTGGAGAGGGCCCGGCAGGCCAAGGCCCTCCAGCAATTGCACCGGGCGAGCCGGCAGCGTTCGACCCAGCTCCTGAAGGAGCTTCTCGCCGAGGGCAGAGACCGGGCGATCCGCCTGCGCGGGGCGGTCCGGGCCGAGCTCGGCACCACGACCGAGCGGCTCGTTCAGTTCGGCATCCACCCCCTCGGCCGCCGGCCGCTGCGCCGTAAGCCGGCCGAAACCCCGGCACCGCAGCCGGAGCTTTAGGCGGCGGAGACCGCGCGAGACCGAGGAGGGGCGCCTCCGCGCCCCTCCTCACGAGATCATCACTTGGGCGGGATCACGTTGTAGGGGACGTTGACCTGGATTCCGCCGCCGACGTAGGCCGGGCCGTTGGGGGTGTTCTGGAGGGCGGCGTAGGTCAAGGCGCAGTTGTAGCTGCCGCGCGGGGTGTCGGCCGGGGCCATGACGACGAGCTTGACCGCGACGCTCTCGGAGTTGGGGGGGAAAGTGACGTTCGGGTTGGTGCCGCTCACGAAAATCGGGCAGGCGGTCGCCTTGGGGCCGTTGGGGAAGAAGTTGATGTCGCCGTTGAATGGAATGAAACCGTAGACGGCGCCGGTGAGGGTGAGGGTCTTCGTCTGCCCCTTCTGGATCTTGATCGCCGGCTGGTTGGGGAAGATCCCGACCGACGGCAGCTGCGGGAAGCTGATCACCCCGGCGGGCTGCTTCGGTGGAGCGGCAGGACCGGCGACGGCGAGGGCGAGGGACAGGACCAGGGTAACGAGGCGGCTCATCTCATCTCTCCTTTGATTTTCGATCGCCGGGGTTCAAGCCCGTGATCGATCGGTTTTCTTGAGAGATCCAACCGCTCGGGTTTCGGGTTAACGGCGCGGCCCGGCTTCGCACCTGGAGCCGGGCCGCGCCCGGTCTCACTTCGGAGGCGGCCAACCGCCGGTCACCGGGGTGCCGGAACCGTCCGGGTTGCTGCCGTTTGCGCCGGTCGGGATGCGCGCCCTGCCGGGCTGGGCCGGCCCGCTCCGCCGCCGGCCCCGGCCGCGGAAGAGGCCGATCAGGAAGAGGAACGGGCTCAGGATGAGGGTCAGGGCTCGGGGTTGGGCCGCTGCCGGCGGTCGGCGCGGACCCGCTGTGGTCTCGACGTTCATGAATCCTCCTTGTATTTATCCAGCGCCCTTGGGATCTGGGCGCCAATCGCCTTCGAGGACGAAACCTGCCCAGTAGTACGGCGTTTCCCACCCTTTTAGATGAGCGACCGCGAGTTGGGCCGCGCGCAGGGCGGCGGCCGGAGGGAGACGCTCCACCAGGAGGCCGCGGTAGAAGCGGCGCATGAGCTCGGCCGTGGCCCGGTCCTCGACCGGCCACAGGCTGACCAGGATCCGCCGAGCCCCCGCGTACTGGAAGCCGCGGGTCAAGCCGACCAGCCCCTCCCCCCGCAGCTCGCGGCCGAGCGCCGTCTGGCAGGCCGAGAGCACCACCAGCTCGGCCGGCAGGTGGAGCTGATAGATCTCGTGGGCGCGCAGGTAGCCGTCCCGCGGCCGGCCCTGGGCGTCGACCCGCGAGAGCACGACCCCGGAGAGCTCCGGGTGGTCGGTGTCGAGCACGGCATGGGTGGCGAAGTGGACGATCCGGTAGCGCGCGAGCTCGCCCGAGAGGACCGTCTCGCGGCTGGCGGCGAAATCCAGGGCGCCGAAGCGGCCGGCCGGCGGGGCAAGGGCGAGGATCGCCTCCGCCTCCTGGCGCGAGAAGGGGAGCCGGGGGTAGAGCCCGGCCGGCACCGCCTGAGTCTGGAAGCCGAGGCGGGGGTCGGCGGCGTCGAAGACCGGGTCGGCGACGACGGCCACGGAACCCGGGGCGGGCCGGCGGCAGGCGAGCTCCCGGCGCTGGGTGGCCAGGGCGGAGGCCGAAGGGAGGGCGACGACCTCGTGTCCGGCGAGGAGCGGGGTGGCGAAGCCCGGCGGAGCCGCGGGGTCCGGGAGGGCCGCGAAGGGGATGTAGTGGAGCGCCCCGTCGGCCACCACCACCAGGCGCTTGTCCGCCAGCCAGGGCGCGGCCGGGGCGAGGACGAGCCGCGCCAGCTCGGCCAGGGCGAGGTCCGCCTCGGCGCGGGCGAGGGTCCGGTGGCTTTGGGCGAGCAGGAAGGCGGCCCGGCGGGCGGCGGCCTCGATGACCCGCCGGGGAGGGAGATCGAAGCTCGCCGCCAGCCCGGCGGGGGAGACGACCCAGAGGAAGCTCTGCTCGTCGCCCAGGGCATACTCGAGGAGGAGGGTGTCGGGGTCGAGGAGCCGGGCGATTTCCGCGGCCCCCAGCGGGCGGGGGAGGGCGAGGGCGGCGTAGCGTGGGCTCGCCAGCCGGATGCGCGCCTGGGCCCGGTCGTAGAGGTCGAGGAGCTCCGCTATCTCCCGGCTGGCGGCGGCGAGCCGGGTTGGCGGCGCGCCTTCGGCCTCCAGCCGGCGCCGTTCCGCGTCGGCGGCGTTCATCCGCCGGCCGAGCTCGGCCTCGCGGGCGAGGAGGCCGGGGTCGACCCCGCGCCGCAGGTCGGCGCCGGCCTCGGCCAGCATGTCGAGGAGGCTCCGCGCCCGCCCCTCCTCGCTCGCCGAGAGCGCCCGGCCGGCGAAGCCGGCGCCTGGGCTCCGGCGGTCGAGCTCCATGCAGAGGCCGACGTCGAAGCGGTAGAACTCCTGCCGGCTGGCGAGGAAGCTGGCCCGCATCTGGTGGCTCGCCGGCGCGCGGCGCAGGGCTTCGATCCGTTCGAGGGCCGCCGAAATGGCCTGCCGCGCCCCGGCCAGGTCCCCCAGCCCGCGGCGGGCCCGGGCGAGGGTGAGGAGGGCGTCGGCCTCGCCGTCCCGGTCGCCGGCCGCGGCGAGCA
>JAXDLD010000137.1:0-2615 GCA_034666805.1 Acidobacteriota bacterium | reverse complement strand
GGAGGTGAAACCGGCGAGCAGGGGGGTGAGGAACTCCCGCAATAGAACCTCGGCGCCTTGCAGAGTCGGCCGGTGCTGCCCCACGGGGATCTCCACCGCCCGCCGCACATAGCGCATGGCGTCCGTCCCCCCCTTTTCGTTCATCAGCGTCGGGGCGGTCTGCCCGGCCGCTGCCGCGAGGCCGCTCAGATCGAGGCCACCCTGCCCTCCACTTCCCTCGCGGCTGCGCAATGGCAGCAAACCCGTCCGCAGCACCGTCTCGAAAACCGGGCGGCCCATTCTCAGCTCCCCTTCGGGGGCACGACCGAGATCCTCGGCCCAGGGGTGAAACAGCGCCTCTAAATCCACGAGGACCGGATGCTCCCCAGCGGCGATCAGGTTTTCGTGATGGAAATCGGTCGCCGACAGCAGATAGAGGAGAGCGAGATACCCCCTTGCCGGCGGTAGAAACGCTCCATCTCCTCCCGTGTGGAACAGGGGCTCGCCTCCACCATCTCCACCCAGCCATGGTCGCCGCCGTCGACCATCCGCAGCAGCCGGTACGCCGGTGCGAAACCCTTCTCCCCTACCCAGGCGAGCAGATTCTGGAAGGCCCGCTCCACCCTCATGGGCTTCGGCTTGTAGACCAGGCGCAGGCCGGAAGCGAGCTCGGCGATGACCACTGACCGGCCGCCGCGATGGGAGTCTCCCAGGCCGCCCTCGATCCCCACCAACGGCCCGGGATCGAAATCTGGAAAAAAGGCGGCACGGAGAGCCGTCGCGTCGTCCGAGAGGTGGCGCAGGAAATCCAGGCTCACCTCGACCCAGCGGTCCACCGTCTCGACGACCTGTCGCGCCAAAACCGGGTACTGGCAGAGGATCCCCAGAGCCGTCTCCCGATCGCGGAGAGAGGTGGCGAAGGACTGGAAGCGCGCTTCGGGCGTATCCCCGAAGAGCCTCCCTTCCCGCCCGGCCAGGTTCAACTCCAAAACCATCGTCCGCCCGAGCAGCAGGATCAAGCGAGAAGCCAGACTGCCAGCGAACAGATCCGCCGCTTTGTCCGGATCGAAGAGCAACTCGTCTCGCCCGGCGGCCAGCTTCCGGATCTCACGACCGAGCCGCGAAGTCCCGGCATCCAGAAGAGGCCGCGCCACCTCGAAAAAGGCCAGGTGAGCGTGAGCGCCTTTGGGTAGCGACGGTGCAGGGTACGAATCGATCGCCTCGGTAGAAAACCCCGCTTCGAGAGTCGCGAGCCAATCCGGCACCCCGGAAGCCCGGCGGGCCAGATCCTCCGACGGCTCTCCCAGCAGGTAGCGGAAGGAGGCCTCGGAGAGCCCGTCGGCGGCAAGGCGCCTGGCGAAGAAACCGTCTCGGGAGAAGGGGACCTGCGACCGCCAACGGTGCTCCCGATGTTCGCGCGCTCCGGCTCCACGGGTGATCCCGGATCGCCCCCCGGTCCCTCCCGCAGGGAGGCCGCACGCTCTTCCAATGCCAGGGCCCGGAACCATTCTGGAGACTCGAAAGGCCGCTCGTTCAACGCCTTCCCCCCTTCCTTCAGGGGAGAAGACTAACAAGGCGATTCGTCTAAATCAACAGTATTTAAAACAAACAATACCTGCCCTGCGTGAATGCGGATCCGCGTTCTCACAGGTCGAATTGCCCCCCCCTCACCCCACCCGCTTCGCCCGCACCAGCCCCCCCGCCCCCGTCGCCGCCAGGTCCGTGCCCTCGAAGCGGACGTGCACGACCCCTCCGGTCCGCACGTCGAAGTTGGCGAAGGAGCCGTCCGGCTGGGGGACGAAGAGGATCGCGGGCGGGGCGTCCATGAAGTGGACGGCTTCGATCCCCATGCCGCTCCAGAGGTACTCGACGATCTTCGGCCCCTCGGCGAAGGTCAGCCGGGCGTAAGTGTAGGGGTGGCCGCCATAGGAGCCGTTCCCCAGGACTTGGGCCGACTGCCAGGTTCCCAGCCGCTCCTGCCAGGGCGCGAGGGTGGTCTTGGCCTCCGCCGCGGCTTTCTCGGGCGGCTCGCTGCGGAGCTTGGCGAGAGGCTCGGCGTTGCCGGCGCGGAGAGCTTCGAGCATCTCGCCGATCTTCTGCTCGCGCGCCTCCATCCTCTGGCGATCCTCCTCGTCCTCGATGCTCAAGAGGAGGGGGAAGGCCTGGGGCCCGAGGGCGGTGATCGCCAGGCGAGCGCCGCCAGGGGCCACCTTCACCTCTAGGCGGTCGCCGGAGGGGAGGGCGTAGACGCCGGCAAGCTTGGCGAGGAGAGCCGGATCGGCCGGGGCGGCGGCCGGCGGCTCGGGATCGGGGAGGCCGAAGACCCGGTTCTGGACGTGCGGGCCGACCGGGATCGCCGAGTAGTCGGTGCTGTTCGTGGAGAGGACGATCACCACCCCGGCGTCCAGGTAGCGGCGGAAGTCCGAGTCGAAGACCAGGTTGCCGCCGATGTGCGAGACCAGCCGGCCACCCTTGGGACCTTCCTCGACCGCCCAGCCGTAGCCGTAGCTGGAGTGGGCCGCCCGCCCTTGAGAGACCCAGGGAGTGATCGACTTCTCCCGCTCCGCCTTGGAGAGGATCTTGCCTCCGGCGAGCGCCAGGTGCCAGCGGTAGAGGTCGCCGGTCGTCGAGAGGAT
>JAXDLD010000136.1:0-4234 GCA_034666805.1 Acidobacteriota bacterium | reverse complement strand
TAGCGCCGCCGGTTTACAGGGTCAACGTAAATCCTGATCATCATGGGCTTTTGGAGCTCTGGCGAGATCCTCGATCGCCCGCGCCGCCACCCGGGCCGGGGAAATCTCGAGCAGGCAGGCCTTGGTCTCGGCGAAGCGCCGGTGGCAGAAGCTGCAGGGGAGGAGCTTAAAGAGGGCGCGCTCGGGGGCGCCGTAGGGGCCGTTCCTCTCCGGGTCGGTGGGGCCCATGAGCATCAGGACCGGGGCGCCCAGGGCGTGGGCGAGGTGGAGGGGGCCGGAGTCGCCGCCCAGAACCAGCCGAGCCGCCCGGGAGAGGGCGGCGAACGAGGGGAGGTCCGGGGCGGAGACCGCGACGGCGGCACCCTCGCCGCCGGTTCCGCCGGTTCCGCCGGCATGGGCCACCACCTCGGCGGCCAGCCCCTCCTCGCCCGGGGCGACCCCCACCCAGGTGGGGATGCCGGTCGCGGCCCGCAGCCGCCGCGCCACCTCTCCCCACCCTGCCGGCGGGTAGCGCTTGTTTCCCCAGCCTGCGCCGGGATGGAGGAGGACGAAGGGCTCCGGGTGGGCGGCGAGGTATTCGCGGACCGGCTCCGGGACGAGGGGCGAGAGCTTGGTGCCGCCGAAGTCGGCCGGTGCCGGCGGGACGTCGAGGGCGTCGAGGAGCGAGAGCGCGCGGTCGACCGCGTGCACCCCCCGGAGTGGAACCTCCTCGCTCAGCCAGAGGGCGGAGGAGGGCTCGCGGCGGAAGCGGCGGGCAGCGCCGATCCGGCGGTCGGCGGAGGTGAGAGCGGCGAGCACCCCGGCCTTGTGGTTGCCCATCAGGTCGAGCACGAGGTCGGCCCCGAAGCGGTCGAGGGCGGCGGCGAAGGCCCCCGCTTCGCGGAGAGTGGCGGCGGCGAACGGCCTCCGCCGCCAGCGGCGGAGGCCCACCACGAGGAGCTCGTCGAGATCGGGGTGACCCGCGAGGAGCGGGGCGATGGGCTTCTCGACCACCCAGCCGATCCACGCCCCGGGCCGCGCGCGCCGGAGGGCGCTGAGCACCGGCAGGCAGTGGACGACGTCCCCCAGGGCGCTCGTGCGCAGGAGGAGGATGCGCTCGGCCCTCACCCCCCTACCCCCCTCTCCCAACCGCCCCCCCTTCCCCCGGGAGAGGGGGAAAAAGAAGAAGCATGGTCATAGTTGGCAGCCTTCTCCCTCCTGTTTCCTACTCGCTTCACTCCCCTCTCCCGGCGCTGCGGGTGGGTGGATGGGAGAGGGGCCGGGGGTGAGGGGTCTCGCTCAACCCGCAAGGTCTTCCATGGCGCGGATGCGGTCGACCAGGTCGCTCTTCTTGCGGATCTTGGCGATCACGTCGCTCGTCGCGTGGTCCTTGGGGTCGCCGACCAGGGCGGTCCGGCCGCCGTACTCGCGGACGGTCTCGTACTCGGGCACCCGCTCGGGCGAGCCGTAGTCGGTCCCCTTGCAGTGGACATCCGGCCGGATGTCGGCGAGGAGGGGAGCGGGGGAGTCGCCTTCGAAGACGACGACCCAGTCGACGGGGACGAGCGCCGCCAGCAGCTCGGCGCGCTCCTCCGCCGGCACGATCGGCCGGTCGGGGCCTTTCAGGCGCGCCACCGACTCGTCGGAGTTGATCCCCACGACGAGGACCTCCCCCTCCGCCTTGGCCGCCTGGAGATAGCGCAGGTGGCCGACGTGGAGGATGTCGAAGTGGCCGTTGGCGAAGGCGATCCGCTGGCCGGCGGCTTTCCGCTCGGCGACCTTCTCGCGCAGCTCGGGGAGGGTCACGACCTGGCCCATTGCATCTCCTCGACCGGGTGGGGGTCGCTCCGGATAGCCCGCTTCAGCTCCTCGGGCGTCAAGGTGGCGGTCCCCATCTTCATCACCACCACCCCGCCGGCATAGTTGGCGAGGAGGGCGGCCTCGAGCGGGGTCGCCCCGGCGGCGAGCCCGAGGGCGAAGGTGCCGATCACCGTGTCGCCCGCCCCAGTAACGTCCGCCACCTGGTCGGTGCCGTGGACCGGCAGGTGCGCCGCGCCGGCATCCCTGCCGGAGACGAACAGGCTCATCCCGCGGCTCCCCCGGGTGATGAGGAGGAACCGGGCGCCGAGGCGGTCGAGGAGCCGCCGGCCGCCCTCCGCGAGCTGGCCGGGGTCGTCCTCGATCGTCGCCCCGAGGAGCGCCTCGGCCTCCTCCTCGTTGGGGGTGGCGCCGTCCAGCCCGGCGAGCTCACCCAGCCGGTAGCGGCTGTCGCCGACCAGGGTCGCCGCCGGCCCGAGGGCCGCGCGGACCATGGGGAGGAGGTCCGGCTCGACCGTGCCATAACCGTAGTCCGAGAGGATGGCGACCCGCGGCGGTGTCTTCTCTTCCGCCCAGCCGGCAAGGCGCTCGGCGAAGGCGCGGCGCTCGTCCGAGTTGAGAGTCAGATGGTCCTCGATGTCGTAGCGGACGATCTGCTGCTTGATCGAATGCCGGCCGCCGCCCAGGATGCGGACCTTGGTGGGGGTGCGGTAGCCCAGCCGGGTAAGGATGCCGCCGGTCTCGACCCCGAGGTGGAGCAGGGCCGCCACGAGCTCGCGCCCGTTCGGGTCGTCGCCCACGATCCCCAGGGGGAGGGGCCGGCCGCCCAGAGCCGCCACGTTCGCCACCGCGTTGGCCCCGCCGCCCGGGGTCAGCACCTCCCCCTGGTAGGAGAGGATGAGCACCGGGGCCTCGCGGCTGATCCGCTTGGGGATGCCGGTGATGAACCGGTCCGCCACGAGATCGACGAGCAGGACGACCGGCCGCCCGGCCATGCCGTCGACCAGCCCGAGCAGGCGCTCCGTCGTGGGAAGTGTCTCGTCCGCGGCCATTTACGGGCCGGATTGTAGCAGGGGGGCGGCGGCCGGCCGCCGCCCCTCCCGGATTATCGGACGGGGCGGACGGGGGCCGTGCCCGGGGCGGCTCCCCGCAGCCTGAGGCTGTCGACGCTCCAGATCCCGCTTCCCCGCGCCGCCATGTAGAGAAAGGCGAAGCAGTAGAGCACCGCGGGCTCGCCTCCGTTGACGGTCGGCCAGAAGCCCTTGGCCGCATGCCCCATGAAGTAGGCGACCGCCATCTCGCCGCTCGCGATGAACGCGGCGATACCGGTGAACAGCCCGAGCGCGATCAACAGGCCGGCCACGAGCTCGATCCACCCCCCGACGACGATCAGCGGCGGGCTCGTCACCTTCTGGCCGAGCACCCCGAAGACCTTGGCGGCGCCGTGCGAGGCGAAGAGTAGTCCGAAGATGATCCGGAAGAGAGCGTAGCAAGGTTCGGTGAAGCGTCCGAGAAATCCCATCCACCACCTCTTTTTAGGGTTTGCGGTCCAATGCCGTCGGGTGCTTCGGCTGATACAGGCCGACCTCCCCGCCGCCGGGTAGGGTGATCCGCGTCCGGCTCCCCCAGCGCTCCTCGACGATCGGCGAACAGGACACGTCCTTACTCGCCAGGGCCCGGATCTCGGCCTCGACGTCGTCGCACATCAGGTAGAGCTCGTGCCGGTCGTTCTCGCCCGCGGGGTGGAAGGCCGCCTCGGCGGGGGGCAGGGCGAAGATCAGCCAGCCGTGCCCCGCGTCGACCGCGGGGAAGCCGAGGACGTCTTTGAAGAACGCGCGATCCGCGTCCGGGTCCTTGCTGTAGAGGATGACGTGGGCGCCGGTGATCATGGGCGGGGAGATTATAGGGCACCTAAGAAGGCGATCCTCCCACGATCGTCAGAGCCCCGAAGGTCGAGCCGGCGATCCATCGCCGAGTAAGCTACTCCGATGGATTCGGCCCACCCCCTCCCCCTCCCCTTCGCCACCTTCATGGAATCCGCCCTCTACGGACCCGAGGGCTACTACCGTCGTCCCGACCTCCCCATCGGCGAGACTGGCGACTACGTCACCGGCTCCTCCCTCTCGCCCCTCTTCGGCCGCGCTACCGCCCGCCTCCTCTCGCGGCTCGACCGTGCGCTTGGTCATCCGGCAGACTTCTTCGAAGCTGCCTATGGCACCGGCGCCCACTTGGCGAGCGTCGTCGCCGGTTCGGGCCCCGGCCGGCGCTTCCTCGCCTGGGATCGGATCGAGCGCCCCGTCCCCGCCGGGGTCGAGCGTGTCGCGGACCTGGAGGCCCTCCCCGAGGCCGGGATCGAGGGGCTGATCTTCTCCTACGAGCTGTTCGACGCCCTGCCCATCCATCGGCTGATCGGCCGGCCGGGGGGCGGGCTGGGGGA
>JAXDLD010000135.1:0-8182 GCA_034666805.1 Acidobacteriota bacterium | reverse complement strand
CCAACGGCGGGCTCTCGCGCGGCGGACCGTCAGCCGAGACCTCGACCTCGCGCCGGTGCCGCGCCTCGCGCGAGCGCACGGAGTCCAGGGCCCGCGAGCGCGCGAGGACGAGGATCCAGCCGCGCGGAGTCGAGCGGCCGGGCTCGTAGCGGCCGGCTTGGCGCCAGACCTGGAGGAAGACCTCCTGCAGCACCTCCTCGGCCTCGCTCCGGCTGCCGAGGATGCGGACGAGGAGCCCCAGGACCACGGCCGAGTGGCGGTCGAACATCCAGGCGAAGGCCTCCCGGTCGCCCGCGGCGATGCGGCCCATCAGGTGGATGTCCTCGGCGGCGGTCGGATCCATAGGGTGGTGCCGGGTCTTCCCCTGCGACCACCCGAAGTGCGGGCGCAGAGCCGCGGAGCCCCCCTCTCCTCCTACCTGGCCGGGAGATCGAAAGTCAGAGAGGCCCACAGGCTTTCCCAGTCTACCCCGGTATCGTAGGGGGCAGGAATCATGTGCACGGATTTGATCAGCCAGAAGCCGCTTTCCGGCAGGCGGAGACGGACGCGGCCGTCCTTCCCCGAGCGGGCGGCGATCCTGCCGTCCGGCTGGTGGAGCCCCAAGGCGATGACGAGGGCGCCCGCCAGGGGCTTCCCTTGATAGAGGAGGCGGACCGGCAGCTCCTCGCCGGGTTTCAGGCCATAGGGGTTCTTCTCCGGGATCAGCTCGAGGGTCATGCCCACGGGCCGGTCGAAGCCGGCGGCCGGCGCGGTGGGCGCCGCAGCGGCGGCGGTCCCGCCGACGAGGACGAGCGCCTTGGCGCAGCGCGAGAAGACCTCGGTCGAGGGCTTCAGGCTCTCGCCGCGGCTTTGGCGGAGCTCCAGGATGCGCTCCAGGCCCTCCAGTCGCAGCGCCTGGTCGAACTTCTCGGGCGGCAGGTCGATCCGGGTCCGATGGCTGCGGTAGACGACCGTGTAGAGCCCCGCCTCCCCGACCCGTACGAAGCCGGCCGGGTCGGCCCCTGAGACCCCCGGGATCGGCACCTCTGTCTCCGCCGGCAGGGGGCCGAGGAGCACGAAGCGGTCGACCAGGGCCGGGTCGCGCGGCACCGAATCTCCCTTGAGATTCTCCCCCACCCGCAGGCGGAAGGCGAGCGGTGAGGAGACCGCCGGCCGGAAGCTCGAGGGCACGATCCAGAAGTCGTGCGCCTGAAGCGGCAGGGCCGTGAGCGTCACCAGGGAAACCAGCCAGGCGCAGAGCAGGCGGGGTCGAAGCAAACGAGCTCTCCTTTCAGGTAGTTGTAAAAAAAGGCGAGCGGGAAGATGACCCCCCGCCCGCCTCTTAAGGATGCGAAAGACTCTGCTCGGAGCCTTAGCTCGGGGGCAGGCCGTTCGGACCGTTCGGCGAGCCCGGGAGCGGCACCTTCAAGTAGGGGAAGATGGTGTCGAACTGGCTCACGTCCTGGAGCGTGCCGTCGGTGAACGGCAGGTTGCCGGAAGGGGCCTGCGCCGGGGTGCAGTAGACACCGGGGAAGGCATGGCAGAGGACGCCCATGGCCACCCGCAGCTCGATGTCGACGACGTCATCGCCCGGCCGGCGGCCGTTGGGGAAGCCGGCGTTGTCACCGCCCAAGGCGCCGAGGTTGTTCTGGCTGGCGGCGGGGGTCGGCGCGATCGAGGTGTTCAAGCGCAGCATCTCGGACGGTCCGCCGAGCTTGTTGACGCCGTCGATGCCGGTCAGGAAGGCGGCGACCAGGTCGGTGCGCGGGAAGTTGGTCGGCGCTTTGACGCCAGCCGAGCCGAAGAGGAGCTGGAGGATGGCCGGGAGGGTCGGGTTGGTGACGTAGTCGGCGAACTGGCCGTCACCGGTGGGCTTGCTGGCGTTGAACTTGTTCTTGTCCTTCAAGCCGATGACCACCTCGTTGACGAGGGGGGCACCCAGGCGGGAGACCTGGACGAACTCGCCGCTGCCGGTCGAGGGGTTGCTGAAGGTCGGGTTGTCGTTCTGGGTCGTCGACCGCCGCACGGCGGCCGTCGTCCAGCCGCCGATGACCGGACCCTTGCCGCCGGTCAGGCAGGTGGCCGGGACCTCCATGATGATCGAGGTGACGTTCTTGTCGCCCAGGGAGTCGGCCTCCGAGTTGCGGGGGCCGATGGGGTTGTCGATGTTGACGAGGTCGAAGATCTCGCCCAGGTTGACCGAGAAGGGGTCCTTGCGCTGGCCAACGAAGACCTTGCCCGAGCCGCTACAGCCCGGGATGCTGATGGGATAGATGAAGTTACGGGCGTAGGCCGCGTAGTTGGTGAAGGTCTTCTGGCCGATGTTGTCGATCGGCTTGTTGAAACGGGTGGCGCCCGTCGAGGCGTTGGTGACGCTCTGGCCGGAGCCCAGGCCGGTCGTGCCGTCGACCGCCCCGCGGATGACGCGGACGGTGTAGCTCTCGGCGCGGTTCACGGTAGGGTCGAAGTTGCTGTTAATCGGCCCGGCGTTGATCAGCGGGATGGAGACGTTCTTGCCGCCGACCGGAAGCTGGATGTCGCGCAGGGCCTCGCCGAAGCGGAACTGGAAGGTGAGGCTCTCGGTGCCGGTCCCGGTGTTGTCGATGTGGATACGGTAGACCGCGTCCGGGTCCATGGTGAAGTAGTTGGGACCGCCGTAGGCGTCCTGGAGCGGGATGTAGTTGGCGATCAGGGTGACGAAGCCGGAGCGGCCCGCCTCATAGCTGTTGAACATGTAGAAATCGGTGCCGTCCACCTTCGGCATCTTGGTGATCCCCGGGGCCTCGCGGTGGCTCGACGCCATCGCCGGCACCACCGTAAGCAGGGCGCCCGCCGTCAGGCAGAGGCCCGTCAACACTCTGTTCATTCTCATTTGGATCTATCCCTCCTCGGTTGGGTTGTCGACGGCTCGTCCAAAGTCCGTCCTACTTGCACTACGGAGCCGTGCCCGCGGTGGATGAACAGAGGAGGGAAGAATTACGGCAACGGCGGCACCTGCGAGAGGGGGACGAGGCTGGCACGCAGGCGGGAGGGTCCGCCGTCGTCCACCCAGGCGAGGAGGATCTTGTCTCCGCTACCGCCGGAGAGCCCCATACGCGGGAAGCCGCTCGCCCGGACCGTGCGGGTGTCCGGCACCTCGTAGGGCGGCCCGGCCTTGCCGTCCGCGACCACTCGGCGGAGCCAGATCGCGGCGTGATCTCCGGCACCGGCGGGCGCCACCCAACTGACGACCGCAGCTCCCAGCGGGTCGAGCTTCACGTCCACCCGGCCGACCGGATGGCCGCCATCGATCAGGACCGGCGGGCCGAAGGTCGCCCCGCCGTCCTCCGAGAAGGCGGCGAGGATCCGCGGGCCGGGGGGCGCCGAGGTGAACCAGGCGACCGCCAGCCGCTTACCCGCACCCGCCACCGCCGGGCCGTTGACCGGACAGCCGGGGATCTCCCAGCCGTCGGCGTGGACGGCGGCCGGCCGCGACCAGCCGGCGGCGGTCCGCCGGATGGCGCTGATGTCCCGGACCTCCCGCTCCGAGCGGTCGCGGTAGACGACGGCGCTGCCCGCCGCGCCGGTCTGGCAGCAGTCGCAGACCCGCTCGTCGAGCCGCTCGGCCGGCCCGATCCTCCCCTCCGCGCCGCTCGCGATCCGGCTGCTCCAGAGGCTCATGGCACCGCCCTCCGAGCCCTCCAGCCAGAAGGCCCGCACCCCGCCCTCCTCCGCCGCGTAGGAGACGAAGCCGTGCTCCCCGGCCGCGGGGTCGGACTGCAGCAGGCCGAGGGGCTTCCAGGTGGCGCCGCCGTCGGTCGAGCGCGCCAGGTGGGCGGCGTAGCCCTCCCCGCCCTTGACCAGCCAGTGGGCGAGGATCTCCCCCCCGGGGCCGGCGAGGGCGCCCGGGAAGTCGGCCCAGTTGGCGAACAGGTCCGCACCCTGGGCGATGGTGACCGGAGCCGACCAGCGGCCGCCGGTGAAGCGCGCGAAGCGCGCCTGGTAGACGGGGGTGGCGAAGGAGCCACTCGGCTCGACCCAGGTGAGAAGGAGGTCGGCACCTGAGGCGGCGAGGGCCGGCCCGACGCTTCCGGGAGCGGCCGGAGGATCGAGGGAGGCGGCGGGAGCCGGGGGCGGGGCGGCGGCCGGCCGGTCCGGGGAACAGGCGGCGAGGGCGAAGAGGAGAGGGAGGAGGAGGCGCGATCTCATGCCGCTCGGAGAGTAGCACCCCCTCCTATCCATCCTCTAAGTAGCTAGTGGTGCTCGGTCCCCATCGCCTCGGTGCCCATCGCTCCCGAGCCGCCAGTCGTGCCGCCGGTCGTGCCGGAGCCCATCGCCCCGCCACCGCCGGAGACGACACCGCAGGCCAGGCGGTCGCCCGAGTTGCCGGTCGGCTGGGTCTTGCAGTCGTCCGAACCGGCGTGCAGGATCACGGCCTTGCCGACGACCGAGTTGGGGCCGTCGAAGGAGAGGGAGGTGGTGGTGACGTCCAGGTGCCCGGTGCCGTCGGCGCCCACGGTGATGTTGCCGAAGTCGCCCGCGTGGCGGGGGTTGGTCGGGTCACAGGCGTGCGAGGCGTTGCCCGGATTGAAGTGGCCGCCGGCCGACTTGTAGTCGGGGGTGCTGCAATCGCCCTTCTCGTGCAGGTGGAAGCCGTGCTGGCCGGGCTTGACCCCCTTGACGTCGGCGACCACGTGGACGCCGGCCGCCTCGGAGGTGAAGTGGACGGTGCCGCTCACCTTGGCGTCCCGCGACTGCAGGGTGACGTCGGCGGTCTGGCCGGCCCCCGGAGGCGCCGGGTTGGTGGAGATGGGCGGGGCCGGAGCCGCCGCCTCAGTGGCCGCGACCGGCGTCTCCACGACCTCGGTCGGCTTCTCCTTATTGCAGGCGGCGAGGCCCGAGAGGGCCAGGGCGGAGGTCAAGACCAGCGTCATCTTCAGACATTTCATATCCACTCTCCTCCTTCGATTTTCCATCCACCCTCAGTGCGACGCCTGAGGCGCCGCCTTGGGTAGGGACTTGAGCTCCAGGCGGACATCCGCCAGGGCGCGTGAGATCTGAATGACGACCGGGGTGGCGGCGTCGTCCATGGCCAGCCAGAGATCGATCTTCCCCTTCCACTCGTCCTTGCCGGGGAGGTCGACGCCGCGGATGGCGTAGTGGCGGGTGTCGACCGACGAGCCGTCGCCCAGGCTCCGCCGCTCGTTCCCCTTGGGGACGACGACGACGTCGTAGAGGTCGCCGTCCGACCAGATCGACAGCCGCCGGCTCTTGGTGGGGGGGTTGCGCCGGATCGAATAGATGCCGGAGACGATGTCCAGCACCCCGTGCTGATCGATGTCGCTGTTCTTCGACTTCGTCTTGCCGTGCCAGACGTAGGAGCTCCAGGCGCGGATCGGCTGCAGGTGCTCGGCATCGATCTCGGCGCCATAGCGCCAGTACTCCCCCTCGTGCCCGTTCGAAGTGATCGTCAGCTCGCTCGTGAGATGGCCGTTGGGCTGCACCTTCGACGTCAGCTCGCCATCCCCCTGCCGGGGGAGGAAGAGGCCGGCGATGACACCCACGAAGTTGCGCAGGCTCCAGCGATAGTGAAACGACTCGTCCCCCATGGCGGGAGCCGCCGCCGAGCCGGCCGCGGACAGGGCCAGGGTCCCGGCGAGGGCCAGGATGAGAGCGAGAGAGGTGCTTTTGTTGGAATACGGCTTCATAGAGGTCCCGATAAAGGAAGCAAAGCGCCTGCCAGCCAGAAGCGGCCTTTTTAGGGAATCCCGCCGGCCGGGAGTGCCGCCCTGGCGCATTCCCCCTGAGCTAGACTGCCATTCCATGCGAAACGCCCCCGGTCTTCTCGCTGCGCCCGGGGCACCCATGCCGCCCCGGCTCCAGTCGAAACGCCCGGGGTCCGCCGGGACCGGTCTGGGACCGATCTAGGCGGACCACCCCATCAAGGTTTGAAATAGCCGTTGACGTCGACGACCAGGTCCACCGGGCTGGAAGCCACCGCGCCCAAGGTTCCGAGGCCGTCCGAGGAGAGCCTGAGGATGGCGTTGTTCGCTCGCGTCGTCCCCGGGTTGTAGCTCACGGTGCTGGTCGGCGGCTGGGCGGCGTTCCCGGCGAAGAGGACGATGGAACCGGCCGCCGCCGGGCTGACTGCGACAGCGTTGATGGAGATGGCGATGGCGTCGGCCGGGACGCCGCAGAGCCCGTTGACCGGGATCACCCGAGCGACACCAGAGGTCAGCGCGCCTCCCCCGCCGCTCCTCGTATCGAGGATCCGGCAGGGAGCGACGGTGTAGAAGTTGAGCCCCGAGCTCGCCGTGAACGTCGCGGTCACCGACCTCGCCGCATTCATTGTCACCCCGCAACTCCCCGTCCCGGTGCAGCTACCGCTCCAACCCGTGAACGTCGATCCCGCGGCCGGCGCCGCCGAGAGCGTCACCGGGGTACCACTGCCGTAGGAGGCGCTGCACATCGCGCCACAGTTGATCCCGGCAGGGCTGCTGGTCACCATCCCGCTCCCGGTCCCGGCCGCGCTCACGGTCAACGTGAACTGTGGGGACGTGAAGGTTGCCGTAACCGACTTGACGTCGTCGATCAGGACGACGCAGCTCCCGATGCCCGAGCAGGCGCCGCTCCAACCCGAAAACGTGGAACCCGCCGCCGGTGCCGCCGCCAGCGTCACCGTCGTTCCCAGGGTGAAAGCGGTCGTGCCGCAGGTGGCCCCGCAGTTGATCCCGGCAGGGCTGCTGGTCACCGTCCCCGAACCGGTGCCGGCGGGAGTCACGGCGAAGCTCGGATTGGTGTCCCGCTCCCGGCCAAACCAATAGTTGTGGGTCACCGCGTTCCCGTTCGCGCTGCCGCCGATCTGCGTATGCCCGGCGGCGAGCCAGGTCTTCGGATACCTCTCGTGTGGCATGGCGCCGTTGTAGTCGCCATAGCGTCCGGCCGTCCCGGAGTTGCTGCCCGCGACCGTATAGACCTCCCAGCCGTTGGCCACCGGATCGGGGGACAGGTCGTCGCGGATGATGGCGGCGATCGTCGGCAACTGGGCGCCGCCCAGGTAGTCGAGGGTGCCGGCCACGTGCCCGCGCTCGTTGACGGACAGCGCCGGGTAGAGCCAGGCATTCGTGTTGCTGAAAATGTCGGGCTGCGCGGTCACCGCCAGGGTCGCCGGGTTGAGAATGGCGACCCGAGTGTAGGGATAGGGCCGGGAAGAACCGTTTTGCGCCGAAGCCCACATGAGCCCGAGCTCGGTATCGGTGATCCAACCGGTCTGCATCCGGTTGCTGGCCCGGGTGCAGGGATCGAGCCCGCCCGGGCCCGGGCAGGCGTAGACGGCGGCGGTCGTGGTGGCGAGGCCGGTGACCGTGTTGGTCGTGATCGTGGTGGTGGACTCGGGCCAGGTGAGGACTTTGATCGAGGTCGAAGTGTCGACCGCCGCGAAGTACATCGTCGTCCGGCCAGGCCGGGTTCCCTCCGCCGCCGCGCCGTTGACGGGCAGGATGCTGCCGTACGAGCCGGTGACGGCGAGATAGTCGAACGTGAGGGCAGATCCGCTGTCGAGCTGCGACAGCGGGATGCGGACCACCAGGGCGCCATAGAACGAATCGGTGGTGGCGGTGAAAATGTTGGTGGTGAAGTATAGATAGTTCGCGCTCGCCTGCATCTGCGGAAAATCCAGCCAGGTCCCCGCGGGTAGACCGAAAAGGGCAGGGGTGAAATCGTAATAACCCCAGGAGCTCGTGGCGAGACCTGCCTGCCCGTGCGTCACGGCCAGGCGCACACCGTTCGTGCTCGCGGCCGTGCTGCCATTCTTAATGTATTGCAAATACCAGAAGATCAGATTGCGAGAGGAGTCTTGCGCCACTCTCTGGTCGCAACAGAAGCCGGCGGAAAAGGCGGCCGGCGAGCTCGGGAAGGTCGAGTAGGGGCTGATGAAAGAGAACGATCCGCCGTTGTTCGTCGAGACCTCGGCGTACCAGTTATGGGTGGTGAAAATACCATCGCCCTGGCTCCCCACGTTGGGTTCATTGACGCTGCTGACGAAACCGCTGGGCGCCAGGGGCGAGTCACGGAGGAGGATGAGCGTGCTCGGCACCTGAGTCTGGTTGATCCCGTCGCGCCCGGTCTCCACCGTCTGCTCGGGCGGGATGTTGAGCTTGTCGACGATCATGGGCACCGCCGGTTGCTTCTCCTCGTTCTCCTCCAGGTCCACCGGAGGCGGGGG
>JAXDLD010000134.1:0-3236 GCA_034666805.1 Acidobacteriota bacterium | reverse complement strand
GCCGCCACGGTCGTCGCCTCGAAGAGGCTCCTCAAGGCCAGATCGATGCCGAACGCCTGGCGCACCCGGGAGATCACACGGGTGGCGAGGAGCGAGTGGCCGCCCAGGGCGAAGAAGTCGTCCTCCGCGCCCACAGGCTCGACCGCCAGAACCTCGCTCCAGATCGCCGACACCAGCTCCTCGATCGGCGTGCGGGGAGCGGCGTAGGTCCCCTCGGCCCCGCTCTCCGCCCGCGGATCGAGCCGAGCCAGGGCCCGTCGATCCACCTTGCCGTTGGGCGTCAGGGGCAGGGCGCCGAGGAAGACGAAGCCCGCGGGGACCATGTAGGCCGGCAGGCCCTCCCCCAGGAACGCACGGAGGGCCGGACCGTTCAGGGGCTCCTCCCCCTCCCGCGCCACGACGTACGCCGCCAGCCGCCTGTCGCCCCCGGCCTCCCCGAGCACGACGACCGCCGCCTGCTCGACCGCGGGATGGCGGCCGAGCGCCGTCTCGATCTCACCGGGCTCGATGCGAAAGCCGCGGATCTTTACCTGGCCGTCGATCCGGCCGAGGAACTCGATCGCCCCCGACCGGTTCCACCGAACCAGGTCGCCCGTCCGGTAGAGCCGCTCCCCCGCCTCGAAAGGGCTGGGCACGAAGCATTCCGCGGTGAGGTCGGGGCGGTCGAGGTAGCCCCGCGCCAAGCCGTCCCCGGCGGTCGCCAACTCGCCCGCCATCCCCACCGGCACCGGGGCCTGGTGGCGATCGAGAACGTAGATCCAGGTGTTGGCGATCGGCCGTCCCACCGGCAGCGGGCGCGTCAGATCCGTTCCCGGCGTCACCGGGAAACAGCAGGTGAAGGTGGTGTTCTCGGTCGGGCCGTAGCCGTTGATCAGCCGCGTCCCGGGAAGGCCGGCCGCCGCCCGCCGGACGTGCGGCAAAGAAAGGACATCCCCACCCGCGAGGAGCTGGCGCAGGCCGGAGAGCGCCGGCAGGGCGAGATCCACCATCTGGTGGAAGAGCCCGGCGGTCAGCCACAGGGTAGTGATCCCGTGCCGTGCCAGGAGGGCTCCGATCTCTTCGAGTGACAGATCCCCAGGCGGTGGAATCACCAGCCGGCCTCCGTGCAGAAGTGCGCCCCAGACCTCCAGGGTGGCGGCATCGAAGGCGTAGGAAGCGAGCTGCAGGAAGACCTCGTCCGGACCGAACGCGGCATAGTCCGCGCCGAAGAGCAGCCGCACCACGGCCCGGTGTGGCACCGCCACACCCTTGGGGATTCCCGTCGAGCCCGAGGTGTACATGACATACGCCAGGGCTCCAGCCGGCACCGGGGGCGAACCCGTACTCGCCAGCGGTCTCGCCTGTTCCAGGCGATCGAGGCAGAGAATGCCCGCGACGCCTTCGGGCAGCACCGGCAACAGCCTCTCCTCGGTGAGAATCAGCGGCGCGGCACTGTCACGGACGAGGAAATCCAGCCGTTCCCGTGGATAGGAGGGCTCGAGAGGCAGGTAGGCGCAGCCGGACTCGAGGATCGCCAGGGTCGCCATCACCCGTTCGAGCGAACGATCGAGACAGAGACCGATCCTCGCCCCCGGTTCCATCCCGCGAGCCCCGAGATGACGGGCGAGGCGGGCCGCCCGGCTGGCGAGGGCGCCGTAGCTCAGATGCTCGGCCGCGAACACGACCGCCACCGCGTCGGGCGCCAGCGCCGCCCGCTCGGCGAAGAGTCCGTGGATGGTCGCCTCGCGCGGGTAGGTTACCGCCCCGCCGCTCCATTCGAGGACCAGCTGCTGGCTCTCCGCCGCGTTGAGGAGCGGCAGCTCCGAGAGCAGCGCCTCCGGCCTCTCCACGGCTCCCGTCAACAGCGTCTCGAAAGCCGCCGCGAAGCGCGCCACCGTCGCGGCGTCCAAAAGGCTGGCGCGGTACTCCCAGGCACAGCCGATGCCATCAGGGATTTCGGTAAGCGCCAGCGTAAGGTCGAACTTGACCGCCTCGCCAGCCACCGGCAGGGCCTCCAAGGTGAGGCCGGGCAGCTCCAGCCGCTCCGCCGCGGCGTTCTGGAGGACCAGCACGACCTGGAAGAGCGGCGAATGGCTGAGGCTCCGCTCGGTCGCCACCTCGCCGACCAGGCGCTCGAAGGGGAGGTCCTGGTGGGCGTAGTCGGCCAGGGTCGTCCGGCGCACCCGGTCCAGCAGCGTGGTGAATTCGGGGTCCCCCGTCAGATCCGTGCGCAGGGCCAGGGTGTTGACGAAGAAGCCGATCAACCCTTCGACCTCGCGACGGGTACGGTTGGCGATCGGAGTCCCCACGACCACCTCCTCCTGTCCGCTGATCCGCGACAGGAAGGCACTCCAGGCGGAGAGGAGGACCATGAAGAGGGTCGACTCCCGGCCAGGGTCGCGCCGGCCGAGCTGCCGCAGACCGCGGCCGAGCGGCGCCGGCAGCTTTCGCTGCAACCGGCCGGCACGGCTGGCGGACCCGGCCGCAGCCGCGCGCGGCCGGTCGAGCGGCAGCTCCAAGAGCTCCGGCCCGCCGGCGAGGCGGCCCCGCCAGTATTCCAGTTGTACCTCAAGCTCGCCACCGCCGAGCCATTCCCGCTGCCACACCGCGAAGTCGGCGTACTGCAGAACGAGCTCCGGCAAGGGCGACGGGCGGCCGGCGCGGAACGCGCCGTAGAGAGCGCCGAGCTCGCGGATCAGCACCCCCATCGACCAGCCGTCCGAAACGATGTGGTGCTGGGTGAGGAGGACGAGGTGCTCGCCCGGCTCACCGCCCAGGTGGACCAGCGTGAGCCGGAGGAGCGGCCCCGCCACGAGATCGAAGGGGCGCCGAGCCTCGTCGCGAGCCAGCCGGCGGGCCTCCCCCTCTCTGCGCGCGGTCGACAGGCCGGCGAGGTCGACCCGCCGCAGGGCCTTCGGGGCGGCCGGATGGATCACCTGGACCGGCTCCCCGCCGACCGCCCGGAAGGTGGTGCGCAGCGACTCGTGGCGCCGGTCGAGCTCGGCGAAGGTGGCGGCCAGGGCCGCCAGGTCGAGCTCGCCGCCCAGGCGCAGGGCGGCCGGCATGTTGTAGGCCGCCGAACCTGGCTGTAGCTGGTCGATCAGCCACAACCTCTCCTGGGCGAAGGAGAGCGGCAGGGCGCGGTCGCGGCGCACCGGGAGGAGAGGGGGCGCCTGCCGGCCTGGGCCGGTTCTCGCCACCAGGGTCGACTCGACCTCGCGCGCGAAGGCCGCTACGGTCGTCGCCTCGAAGAGGCT
>JAXDLD010000133.1:0-6737 GCA_034666805.1 Acidobacteriota bacterium | reverse complement strand
GACAGAAAGAGGCGGCGCCCTTTAAAAAAGGGCCGCCGCCTCTCCTGCTCCCGAGTGGGAACCTACTTCCGGGTGATCGTGAACTTGCCGAAGGAGATGCCGAGCTCGATGCCCTGGCCCTTGCCCGTGAGGGCGAGCGAGACCTCGCCCTTGGTCATGGCCTGGGCGGAGGCGGAGTTGCCGGCGCCAGCCTTCGCGGAGGCCGAGGCATAGGTGCCGAAGATGTCGGCGATGTCGGCGACGTCGGAGAACTTGCCAACGCCGTCGTGGATCTCGCCCTTGCCCGCGGTCACGCCGCCGCCCTTGGCCTCCAGGGTGACGTCGGCCGTCTGGCCGTTGTCGCAGGTGATCGTCCCCGCGCCCTTGCCCTGCTTGTAGAAGATCGACCATTCCTTCATGTCGTACCGCATCTGGCACTTGGTCAACGCTGCGGCCGACGACGGCGCGGCCATGGCGATCGTCGCCGCCAGCGCCAGGGCTGACAGGGTGATGGCTCTTTTCATGGTGCTCTCCTTTTTGAATCTTCAGGTCCGGTGTAAGGCGGACGCGCCTCACCCGGATGGACTTCACTCATTAGAGTGTGCACGAACCGTTCCAGGGGGAGCCGGGATACCGCGGGCGGCGTACCTCGAACGGGCTTAAGGCTATAGTCATGGCCGATGCACAACCTCTACTTCGATCTCACGCGGGAGCTCAACGAAGAGGGACCCATCGCGGCGCTCGCCTCGGGCCAGGCGGTGGTGTTCTACCGCGTGGCCATGATGAGCAAGGATGGGGACTGGATCCTCAAGGAGACTGAGGAGGCCTGCCGGCGGGCGCTGGCCGTGCTGACTCGGTACGGCGCTCGCTATCGCCCCGGCGCTCCCCTGGACCTCCGGTGGCTGGCAGGGGGCTGGTCGAGCCACTTCGAGTTCTTCGATCCCCTCGGCCGGCGCATCCGTTGCGACTTCGTGACCCGACCCCCTCGCATTGCGCGCGAGGAGGTGGCGGCTCTCTTCACCCAGCCGGCGGAGCCCACGCTCGTCGTGCGGATTGAGCCCCTGATCCGGATGAAGCGAACCCAGCGAGCGAAGGACTACCCGGTCATCGGGGAGTTGGCCCGGCTTCTCCCTTCAGAGCGGGAGATGGAGCTGACGACGGACCCCGATCGGGTCGTCGCCCTGGCTCCGCTTTATGGCCAGGGCTCGAAACGGCGGGCTGTCCAAGCTGCTCTCGCCGGACGCCCGCGGGAGGACGTCGTCGTGGAGCTGGCGAGGGAGGCCGACCGGATGCAGACTGAGGATCGGCTGCGTCTGGAGCGCTACCGCGCCGCCGCGGAGAGGTACTTGCGGGAATTTCAGGCGACCGACTTTTCTGGCTTTCTCCTTCCGGAGGCTCACGAGCGGCTTTGCGAGCTCGCCGAGCGCTGGTTACCCCGCGATCCCCTGGCCCTGGGAGGCCCGAACGATGGAACTGCTGAGTGAAGACGACCTGAACCTCAAGGACATGACCCCCGAGGAGGTCGATCGGGCCTGGGATCTCTGGTTCGACCTCGCGCAGGCCACGAACGACTTCGATCCACCGTACACGCACGGGGTCTTCGTCCTTTGCGAGCCGGGGAAAGTGAGTATCTAGCTGCGAACCCTGCGATCTGCGGCGGCCAGCTCTGTGCCAAGGGAACGCGCCTAACGCGCTTACGCCACGCCCCGCAACGCCCGCCCTAAATTCTCCAACCCCTTCTCCACGTCCTCCGTCCGGACCGCGAACCCCAGCCGGAAGTGCCGCGGCGCTTCAAAGTACTTTCCGGGGACGATCGAGGTTTCGAGCTGGCGCAACCGATCGTGGAGGGGCTCGCTGTCCTCCTCGTGGCGGAGGCGCGGGAAGACGGTCATCGAGCGCTTCGGGACGACGCACTCCAACTGCTCCTCGTGCTCTTGGAGGAAGGCATGCACGAGCGCGATGTTGGGATCGAGGATCGCCCGGCTCCGGGCGGCGAGGCGGGGGAGCTGGCGGAAGGCGGTGGTGGCGAGGGTCTGGCCGGGCATCGAGCCCACCGCTCCCATCAAGTCGTTGGTACGCCGCATCCGGTCGGCCAGTTCCTCGGAGGCGAGAATCCAGCCGCAGCGGAGGCCCGAGAGGCCGTAGGCCTTGGTCAGGCTGCTGGTGGCTAAGAAGTGCGGCCCCAGGTGGACGTGCGAGGGCGGCGCCTCTTCAAACCAGGTATCGCGGTACACCTCGTCCACGAGGACCCGGGCGCCGGCCGCGGCGGCGAGCCGGCCGATCTCGGCGACGTCCTCGGGGGAGAGGAGGACACCGCTCGGGTTGTGCGGGTTGGTGAGGACGACGAGCCGCACCCCCTCCCGGAGCCGCTGCCGGATCTGCTCGAAGTCGGGCCGGTATCCTTCCTCGAAGCGGCGGGCGAAGCGCCGGATCCTGGCGCCGAGGAAGCCGAGGGCGGCCAAGAGCGGCTCGTAGGTGGGCTGCTCGACGAGCACCTCGTCGCCCGGCTCGACCAGAGCCGAGAAGGCGAGGAAGTTCGCTCCCGACGTCCCCTCCGCCAGGACCACCCGCTCGGGCGTCACGCCGTACTGGGCGGCGATCGCCTCCTTCAAGGGCGGGTAGCCGTCGGCGCTGGCGGCATTCGGGGCGTTGACCAGGAGGTCGCGCGGTTCGAACGAGAGGTCCGCCGTCGTACAGCCCACAAGGCCGCTGTTCGCCAGGTTGTAGCGGGCCGCGGCGTGCTCCTTGGCCCAGCGCATGTAGACGCTCGCTTTGACCCTCATGCCGGCCTCCGCCCCTTCAAACGCTTCCAGAACAGGTAGACCGGCACGCCGAGCGCCAGCACCACCGAGCCCGCGAGCGCATTCCTGAAATCCGTAAAGAAGATGTTGACGACGATCCCCATCCCGGCCAAGGCGAAGAGGAGGGGGATGACCGGGTAGCCGGGGGTGGCGAAGGGGCGCGGCGCGTCCGGCATTTTTCGCCTCAGGACGATGAGCGAGATCCCGGCGAGGGCGAAGAAGATCCAGTCGGCGAAGACCGCGTAGGAGAGCAGCCGGTCGTAGGTGCGGGTCAAGGCGAAGAAGGCGGCGAGGACCCCCTGGAGGAGGATCGCCGCGGTCGGCGCCCGGAAGCGCGGGCTCAAGGTTGCCAGCGAGCGGAAGAAGAGGCCGTCCTTCGCCATGGCGTAGTAGACCCGCGGCGCGGCGAGGAGCGAGAGGTTCAGGAAGCCGAAGGTCGAAACGACGACAAGGAAGCTGATCCCCTTCGCCCCCGTCTCCCCGACCAGCCGCGCCGCCACGTCCGCCGCCGGGGTGCGGGTCGCGGCGAGGCCAGGGGCCGTCAAGACGTGGACATAGGCGACGTTGGCCGAGACGTAGACCGCGATGACGCAGAAGACTCCCAGGAGGATGGCGCGCGGGAGGTTGCGCTCCGGCTCCTTCACCTCCTCGGAGACGTAGTTCAGGTTCTGCCAGCCGCCATAGGCGAACATCGCGGGAACGAGCCCGGCGAGGAAGGCCGAGAGCACGGGGAGACCGCCGGAGAGGCCGGGCGGGAGGACCGGCTTCATCGCTAGCCCCGAGCCGTGGGCGAGGAGGAAGGCGCCGGCGATCAGGGCCGCTAAAGCGATGGTCTTGGTGAAGGTGATGGTGTTCAAGAGAATCGCCCCTGGCTTGATCCCCAGGGCGTGGAACCCGGCGACCCCCAAGAGGATGGCGACCGCGAGCGGGACGATCCACGGTTCCGGCACGGCCACCAGCCGCCCCACGTACTGCGCGAACGCCACCGCCACCGCCGCCGTCGCCCCCGACTGGATGATGAAGAGGAGGGCCCAGCCGTAGAGGAAGGCGACGAGCGGGTGGAACGCCTCGCGGAAGAAGGCGTACTGCCCGCCCACCTGGGGGAGGACGGTCGAGAGCTCGGCGAAGACGAACGCCCCGAAGAGGGCGATGACGCCCCCCGCGACCCAGACGGCGACGATCAGGAAGGGGGTGTGGACCTTCTGGGCCGTGACGTAGGGGTTGATGAAGATGCCGGAGCCGATGATCCCCGAGATGACGATCATCGTGGCGTCGAAGAGGGTGAGACGCCGCGCGAAGGTGGGGAGGGGGGGCGGGGCGGGAGTGGGCATGGGGGTTGTCGCTGGCCGGACCGTCGCCCGGAGATAAATCTCCGGGCTATGAGTTGCGCCGGATGAATCCGGCTCCGGCCGGGACGTCTCGCCGGATACCGGATCCTTAACGAGGCAGCCGGCTATCGCCCCGAAAGGTTCCTGATCGCGAAGCCGGATTTATCCGGCGCGACTCATAGCACGGGCATTTATGCCCGTGCGGGGCCGGTCGCATCCTCGCCGTATCCGCTCGGGCATGTCCCTGCGGCTCGAGCAGGGTCGAACCACCTGCGTTGAGGCGGGAGTCTACTACGCGACGTAGGCCGGGAGGTTCTCTACTTGCTGGAGGCCTCCACAAGCGTCACGGGAGCATCCCGATAGAGCTGCGGGTAGACGCGCTTCAGGGCCTCGACCTTGGGGAGGTCGTTGCGCGCGATGTAGGGATGGGTGGGGTGGTGGATCAGGAAGTCCTGGTGGTATCCCTCGGCGGGATAGAAGCCCTTCATCGGTTCGATCTTGGTGACGATGGGCCCGTCGAAGACCTTCTCCTTCGTCAGTTGCGCCACATAGGCGCGCGCGATGCGCTCCTGCGTCGGGGTCTTAAAGAAGATCTCCGAACGATAGCTGTTGCCGGTGTCCGGCCCCTGGCGATCGAGCTCCGTGGGATCGTGGGCGACGGCGAAGTAGAGCTGCAAGAGCTGGCCGTACGAGATCCGCTTGGGGTCGAAGGTGATCTCGACCGACTCGGCGTGGCCGGTCCTCTCCGTGCCCACCATCTCGTAGTGCGCGGTCGCCTTGGCGCCCCCCGAATAGCCGGCGACGACCTTCGTCACCCCCTGTACGTGCTCGAACATGCCCTGCAACCCCCAGAAGCATCCCCCGGCGAGCACCGCGGTCTGCGGCCCCGTAGCCTCGGCCGCTGGCGTGTCCAGCACCGGAGCGGGGATCGCCTTGTTGAGCGCGTCGGCTCCCGCCTGGCCGCTCAGTCCGCAAGCCGCGAGCGCCAGCGCCGCGACGGTAGTCTTGATGTTGATTCGCATGGTGCCTTCCTCGTGAGAGCGCACGGAGGCGCGCGAGTGCGCCCGTGCTCCATTTTCGATACGCTGCCACGGGGGCCGCGGATTCAGGAGGGTTCCTCACGGAGAATTTCGCGGACACGTCGGCAAAGGTCCACGCTGATCCAAATGTCGGGTCGCGCGCCGAGGGAGTCTACGAGAACCAGAGCGGTCTGCCGAGAGATTCTTCTTTTCTGACAGGCCGCGACGATGATCCCGAGAGTTCCGGTCACCTTCGTCTCGAGCCCGGCCGTCTTTAGACTGGCCGATGCCGTCCGGCGGGCGTCAGAATCGTCGACGAGCAGCCAGTCGGCGCGTTCCTCGATCGCGAGTCGAATGCTCTGCTCCTCGCCGGCGCCGAGTAACCCCTCTACACCAGAAAGAATCAGGACAGGAGACCTGACTTGGATCTGCTCTGAATGGTAGTGGCTTTCCAGGAGAGCCGCATCCGGCGCTCCAAGCCGCAGGCCGGCCGTGACCAGTTCCTCGTAGACCGCTGGAGGCGTCCAGATGTTTGGGAACAGATGGAAGAGCGCATCGAGCCCGCCAACTTTGGCGAGCGCCATCAGCGGACCAGCGTCCGAGACGACCTTCACCGGTCCGAGATTACGGACTGCAGGTCTTCCAACTCTGTAGGATCGACCTTCGGCGAGAGGCCATGCGCGTAGGCCAGGGGAATGATCTCCCGGAGGGAGACTCCCGCCTGACGGGCCGCGAAGGCGAGCGACCCCTCACCGCGGACGTAGGCATCGAGCGCCTTGCGCACCTTCCATTCGCGGAGGCCGAGCACGAGAACCTCCTGACGATCCTCGGGAGAGGCAGGGAGCTGCCGCGCGGTCTCCTCGGAAACTGGGATGGCGACTTCGGAACGCGGCATGGCGATGCTGATCGTACCACGCACGATGCGAAATCCTTCCCGTGCGCCTCCCCCCTACCTTTTCGCCCGCACGCGCTGCAAGAAATCCTCCAATCTCTGCCCCGCCGCCAACGTAAACCCCTCCTCCAGCGCCTCCGGCTCCGCGATCCGATCCAGCCGGAAGCTGCGGAAGTCCTCCCGCATCTCGCACCAGGCGACGAGGGTCCACACGGCTCCCCAGTAGAAGAGGCCGAGGGGCCAAACGGTGCGGGAGGAGGCCGTGCCGTCCTCCTTCGTGTAGGCGAAGCGGGTCTTTCTGCGCTCGGTCGCGGCGCGGCGGAGGAGGCCCACCCAGGCGGTGGGGTAGGGGTGAAAGTGGGGGGCGAAGAGGGTCTCGCCGGGGTCGTCCAGGCCTTCGGGGAGGACGGCCTCGATCTTCCGCAGCGCGTTGGCCGCCGCCTGCGACAGCTCGGGATCGGCCCAGGAGCGGACCATCCGGGCGCCCAGACGCAGGGCTTGGAGCTCTTCGCGGTCGAACATGAGAGGCGGCAGGTCGAAGCCGCGACGCAGTTGGTAGCCGACCCCCGCTTCGCCCGCGATGGGCATGCCGCAGGCGGAGAGCTCCTGGACGTCGCGGTAGATGGTGCGCTCCGAGACCTCCAGCGCCGCCGCCAGGTCGCGCGCGGTGACGACCCGGCGGCGGCGGAGGAAAAGAACGATCTGGAACAGCCGGTCG
>JAXDLD010000132.1:0-9550 GCA_034666805.1 Acidobacteriota bacterium | reverse complement strand
CGCTGCTACGTCTGCCAGGGGATGCGGATGGGGACGATGCAGCGCCTGGCCCGGGAGCGGGGGTACGCCGTCGTCTGCGACGGCACCAACGCCTCCGACCCGGGGCCCGACCGGCCGGGATTGAAAGCGGTCCAGGAGAACGGCGTCTACTCGCCGCTCCTGGCGCACGGGGTGGACAAGATGACGGTCCGCGCCATCGCCCGCCGGTTTGGCCTCTCGGTCTGGGACCGGCCGGCCAACGCCTGCCTCTCCTCGCGCATCCCGCACGGCCAGCTCGTCACCCTGGGGAAGCTCCGCCGGATCGAAGCCGCCGAGGAGATCCTCTCCGCCCGCGGCTTCCGGGTGATCCGGGTACGGCACGACGGCGGCCTCGCCCGGGTCGAGGTCGGCCCCGCGGAGGTGCCGGCCCTGGCGGCGATGTGGAGCGAGGTCGAGCCCGCGATCCGCGCGCTCGGCTTCGACCGGGCGGCCTACGATCCCCAGGGCTATCGGCGGGGCGGGGCGGACCTCCCGGCATGAACCTGAACCCACCTCAGTTGCGCGAGCTGCTGGAGGCCGTCGCCGCCGGCGCCCGCTCTCCCGAGCAGGCCTTGGCGGACCTGGCCGAGCTCCCCTACGCCGACTTGGGATTCGCCAAGCTCGACCTCCACCGGGAGCTCCGCAACGGTCACCCCGAGGCCGTCTACGCCGAGGGCAAGCGGATCGAGGACCTCCTGGAGATCACCGCCCGCTTCCTCTCCGCCCACGGCCGGGTGCTCGTCACCCGGCTCTCCCGCGAGGGGGCGGCGGCGCTCCAGGGCGCTCATCCACAGGCGACCTACCACGAGCGGGCGCGGATTTTCACCGCCGGCGAACCGCGCGAGGCCGTCCCCGGAGCTATCGCGGTGCTCGCCGCCGGCACCTCCGACCTCGCCGTGGCCGAGGAGGCGGCGGTCTGCGCCGCCTGGTTCGGGCACACCGTGACCCGCACCTTCGACGTCGGCGTGGCCGGCCTCCATCGCCTGCTCGGCAACCTGGCCGAGGTGCGGCGGGCCGACGTGGTGATCGCCGTCGCCGGAATGGACGGCGCCCTCCCTACCGTGGTGGCGAGCCTCGTCGCGGCCCCGGTCGTCGCCGTCCCCACGAGCGTCGGCTACGGGGCGAGCTTCGGCGGCCTCGCCGCCCTCTTGACCATGCTGAACGGCTGCGCCCCGGGAGTCGGAGTGGTCAACATCGACAACGGCTTCGGCGCCGCCGTCCTCGCCAGCCGGATCGCCCGGCGGATCGGAATACAGCCCGGTCAGGAGGCCGCCACAGAGCCCGACCGCTCGGCCAGCATGGCATCGCCGTAAGAGTAGAAGCGGTACCCTAGAGCCACCGCCTCGCGATAGGCGGCGAGCACTCGGTCCCGTCCGGCGAACGCCGAGACCAGCATGAGGAGGGTCGAGCGGGGGAGGTGGAAGTTGGTGAGCAGCACGTCCACCACCTGGAAGCGGAAGCCGGGGGTGATGAAGAGCTCGGTCGACCCGGCCCCCGGCAGCACCTCTCCTTCGCCGATCAGCGCCGCCGACTCCAACGTCCGCACCACCGTCGTCCCCACCGCCACCACCCGCCCGCCGCGGGCCTGAGTCTGGGCGATCGCCGTCGCCGTCTCCTCCGGCACCACGTAGCGCTCGGACTCCATCCGGTGCTCGTGGACCAGCTCGGCCGTCACCGGCTTGAAGGTCCCGATCCCCACGTGCAGGGTGACGGAGGCGACCTCGATCCCCTTCCCGCGCAGCTCCACCAAGAGCTCCTCGGAGAAGTGGAGCCCGGCGGTGGGCGCGGCGATGGCCCCGGGGTTCTTGGCGAAGACGGTCTGGTAGCGCTCGCGGTCGGCGGGGTCGTCCGGCCGCTTGATGTAGGGCGGCAGCGGGATGTGCCCGAGGCGGTCCAAGTGCCCCTCGACCGGCTCCGAGAAGCGGACGAGATGGCGGCCGTCCTCGCGCTTCGCGAGCACCTCCGCCGTCAAGCCCTGGAATTCGATCACCGTCCCCGGCCGGGTGCGCCGGCCGGGCTTGGCGAGCGCCTCCCACTCCCGGTCGCTCCGCTTCTCGACCAGGAGCAGCTCGATCCGCCCCCCGCCCTCTCCTTCGGCCCCCGCGCCGGCCCGGCGGCCGAAGAGGCGGGCCGGGATCACCCGGGTGTCGTTGACGACGACCAGGTCGCCGGGCCGGAGGAGCGCCGGAAGGTCGCGGACCTGCCGATGCCGTTGGTCGCCTTCCCGGCTGACGACGAGGAGCCGGCTCTCCCCCCGCGGGGCCGGCCGGTCGGCGATCGCGGCTTCGGGCAGCTCGTAGTCGAACTCCGCGGTGAGCACGGCTTCGCCCGTCAGCCGATCTCGATCCTGCGCAGCAGGTTCCAGGCGTAGAAGAGGGAGAGGACGAGGAGGCCGCTCGCCGCCCAGAAGGGCCAGGCGGCGGAGCGGGCGCCGGCCATGCCGAAGAGGTAGGTCCCGGCGAGCGGTCCCAGAACACGGGCGAGGGCGCTGAACGAACGCGAGACCCCGATCGTCCCCCCCTGCTCGCTCTCGTCCGTCAGCCGCGAGACGAGCCCCAGGGTGGCCGGGCTGTTGAGGCCGTTGCCGGCCGCGAGGAGAGCCCCGGTGACCCCGAACAGCAGCACGGTGGGAGCCGTGGGCAGGAAAAAGAGCCCGGCCGCCATGAGGACCATGCCGGTGAGGATCAGCCTCCGCTCGCCGAACCGCCGCACCAGACGGCCCAGGAGCCCGCCCTGGACGATCACCAGGATGATCCCGATATAGACGAAGAAAAGCCCGGTCTGCCGCCGGCCCCAGCCGAACCGCTGTTGGCAGTAGAGCGCGAGGGTCGACTCCATCAGCACGAAGCAGAAGGTCACCAGGAAGTAGAGGACCAGGAGGCCGAAGAGCGGCCGGTTGGCGGCCAGGCCGGCGAAACCCCGGACGTCGAACCACCTGTTTCTCCCCACCCGCGAACGCAGCTCCGCGGGGAGAGATTCCGGGAGCCAGACGAGGGCGAAGAGGAAGTTGAGCACGGCGAGCCCGGCCGCGGCGAGCCCTACCGCGCGATCGCCATGGCTCGACAGGACCGCTCCGAACCCGGGGCCGAGCACGAAGCCGAGGCCGAAGGCCGCCCCGATGAAGCCCATGGCCTTCGAGCGGTCCTCCGGTTTCGACACGTCGGCCAGGTAGGCCTGGGCGATGCTGTAGTTCGAAGCGGCGATCCCCGAGAGGCCGCGGGCGAGGACGAGGATCCAGAAGCTCGGCGCGAAGGCGAAGAGCAGGTAGGCGAAGACGCTGCCGGCGATCGAGGTGACGAGGACCGGCCGGCGGCCGATGCGGTCCGACAGGCGCCCGAGGGGCGGCGCGAAGAACAGCTGCGCCAGGCTGTAGGAGGCGAAGAGCACGCCGATCTCAAAGGCGCTCGCCCCGAACCGCTGCGGGTAGTAGGAGAGGATCGGCAGGATCATCCCGAACCCGATGAGGTCCAGGAGCACGGTCAGGAAGATCGTGAAGAGGACGCGGCGGCGAGGGAGGCCCTGGGCGGTAGTCACGGCGGCGGAGTCTACCATCGCGCGGAGCCCCTTCTCTCCCTGGCTCTCTCTCTGGGATCGAGGGCGTCGCGCAGCCCCTCGCCCAGGAGGTTGACGGCGAGCACCGTGACGGCGATCGCCGCCCCCGGGAAGACCGCCACCCACCAGGCCGTGGCGAGGACGTCGCTGCCGTCGGCGATCATGTTTCCCCAGCTCGGAGTGGGCGGCCCGATCCCCAGGCCGAGGAAGGAGAGCGAGGACTCGATGAGGATCAGGTTGCCGAGGAGGAGCGTCGACTGCACGAGGACCGGGGTGAAGGCGTTGGGCAGCAGGTGGCGCCAGAGGATGGCGATCGGCCGCGCCCCGATGGCGCGGGCGGCGAGCACGAACTCCCGCTCCTTGAGCGACAGGATCTCGGCCCGCGCCAGCCGGGAGACTTCCATCCAGCTCGTGGCGCTCAAGAAGAAGACGACGAAGAACCCCGCCGGCCGGAAAAGGGCGGCGAGCAGGATCAGGAGGAAGAGCCAGGGGAAAGCGAGGAGGGCGTCGACCGTCCGCATGAGAAAGGCGTCGATCCACGGTCCGCCCAGGGCCGCCGCCGAGCCCACGGCGAGCCCCAGGGTGGCGGCCAGGGCCACCGCGATCAGGCTGACCGCGAGCGACACCCGGGCGCCGTAGAGCACCCGCGAGAGGACGTCCCGGCCGAAGCGGTCGCTGCCGAGGAGGAAGCGGCGGTGGTCGGCCACCCCGGTCGCGGTCAGGTTCAGGACCGCTGCCGGGGCGAGCGTCTCGCGATCCCCTAAGCGGGTCACGAGGAGCCCCGCGGGAGTCCGCACGGCGCTCTCGGCGAGCCGCCAGCTCCCGTCCGCCAGGTGGATGGCGGCGAGCACGGTGCCCGGCGGCCGCTCGTGGGCGACCGACGCGTCCACCTGCTCGTCCGGGTCGTAGGGAGCGAGGAGCGGCGCCGCGGCGGCGGCGAGCAGGAGGGCGCCGATCAGGACCGCGCCGGAGAGGAGGAGGCCGGAGGTCGGCCGAGCCGGCCTAGCCATGGCGCACCCGGGGGTCGGCCCAGCCCTGGAGGAGATCGGCCAGGAGGTTGCCGGCGACCACCAGGAAGGCCGAGAGAGCGGTGGTGGCGAGGACCACCGGGTAGTCGCGGGAGAGGATGGCGTCGAAGCTCAGCCTGCCGAGACCGGGCCAGGCGAAGATCACCTCGGTCACCACCGAGCCGGAGAGAAGTCCGGAGAGCGAGAGGGCAAAGACCTGGATCAGGGGGACGATCGCGTTCCTCACCCCGTGCACCCAGACCACCCGGCGCTCGGAGAGCCCCTTGGCCCGCGCCGCGGTGACGTACTCCCGGGAGAGCACCTCGAGCAGGCTGCCGCGCACGAAGCGGGTGACCCCCGCGGCGCCGTGCAGGCCCATGACCAGGGCCGGCAGGGCGAGATGGTGGGCGAGGTCGGCGAGCCGTGCCGCGGTCCCCATCTCGTCCGCTCCCACCGAGCGCATGTGGGAGGCCGGCAGGATGGAAAATTTGAGCGAGAAGAGGAGGACCGCCATCAGCCCCAGCCAGAAGACCGGCTGCGAGTAGACGAGGAGGGAGAGGAGCCGGACCAGGTGGTCGGCGGCACCGCCCTGTCGCCGCGCCGCCGCCACCCCCAGGAGGAGCCCGAAGCCGTACTGGAGGATGAGGGCGGTGCCGGCGAGGAGGAGGGTCGGCCCCAGGGCCTGGAAGATGAGCTCCGCGACCGGGCGCTGGGCCTCGAACGAGATCCCCCAGTCGCCCCGCAGGGCCGCCCGGAGCCAGTCAAAGTACTGCACGGGGAGCGGCCGGTCGAGGCCGTAGAGGTGGAGGAGGTGGGTGTGCTGGGCAGCCGTCATGTGCCCGTTGTCGAACAGCGACACCGGATCGCCGGGGGCCAGGTGGATGAGGAAGAAGGTGACGGTGAGAACGAGGAAGAGGAGCAGCAGCGCGGCGGCGAGGCGCCGGATCAGGAACAGGGGCACGATGGCTCCGGCGCTCTCACCGGGCCGGCTCGACCCACCAGTCTTCGAGGTGGAAGAGGGAGAAGAGCGGATTGGGCCTGGCGCCGTGCACCCGGCGGTTGATGCCGTTCAGCCGCTGCGACTCCCAGAGCAGGGTGGAAGGCTGGTCGCGGTGCAGGATCTCCTGGATGCGGAGCAGGTCGGGGAGCGAATCGAGGAGATTCGGCCGGGCCATGGCGCTGACGATCAGGCGGTCGATCTCGGGGTTCGCGTAACGGGCATAGTTGCTCCCCTCCTTGATCGACGAGCTGGCGAAGTTGCCGGTCAGGTCGAGGCTGGTGTCCATGCCCATGCCGACGATCGTGGCGTCCAAGCTCCCGGCGTCGATCTGGGCGACCATGGTGTTGAACTCGAGCACCCGCGGCTGGGCGCGGACGCCGATCTTCTTCAACTGGTCCTGGATCATCACCGCGGCGTCGTTGCGCTGGCGGTTGCCGGAGTTGCTCGTCACCTCGAACGCCAGGGGCTTGCCGCCGCGGTCGAGGACGCCGTCGCCATCGTGATCCGCGAAGCCCCGGCCGGCGAGGATGCGGCGCGCCTCGGCCGGATCGTAGGGCAGGGGGGTGATGGAGCGGTCGTGCGCCCAGACGTCGGAGACGTAGGGCGAGGTGGCGATGCGGCCATACGGGCCCATCAAGGTCTCGACGATGGCCTTGCGGTCGATGCCCATCGTCAGGGCGCGGCGCACCGCGGGGTCGTCGAACGGCGGCCGCTGGTTGTTCCAGGCCAAGGCGACGATCAGCCGGTACCAGTAGGCGATCAGGTCGAGCCGGGGGTCCTTCTTGATCCGGTCGGCGTCGGTGGGCGAGACCTGGGGGATGAAATCGACGGCGCCCGAGAAGAGCTGGGCCGAGAGGCTCCCGGTGTCCGGCACGATCCGGATGACCACCCGGTCGAGATAGGGCCGGGTGGGATCGTAGTAGCGCGGGTTGCGCGCCAGGACCAGCTCCTGCTGCGGCTTCCAGGACTCGATCAGGAACGGCCCGTCGGCCACCAGGTGCTGGTGGAACCAGTCGCCGTGGGTCCGCCACTGGTCGAAGGGGAGCTGACTCCAGAGGTGCTTGGGGAGGATCACCCCCTCGTTGGCGTCGAGCATCTGCTTGGCGTAGGCGTGGGTGAAGTGGAAGCGCGCCGTGTGCGGGTCGACGACCTCGACGTCGGAGATCGACTGCTTCGAGTAGGCGGCGTCCCAGGCTACGGCCCTGTCGGTCTCGGCCTGCCAGGTCCAACGCACGTCCTCGGCGGTCACCGGCACGCCGTCACTCCAGACGGCGTTCTCGCGCAGATGGAAGGTCAGGGTCTTGTGGTCGGGCGACCACTCGTAGGAGCGGGCGAGCTGGGGCGCGAAGGTCGGCGGGTGCAGCATGAAGTCGGGCTGCTCCTCGACCAGGTGGAGGAAGACGCGGAAGAGCGCCTCGTCGCCCAGGAGGCTCGACGGCATGACGAGCTCGTTGACCCCCTTGATGTCGGCGGACCAGCCGAGCACCACGGTGCCACCCCGCCGCGGGGCGCCGGCTCCGGCATTGGGAGCAATGCCGGGCTTCCCCTCCGAGCCGCCCCCGCAGCCCGTGAGGGCGAGGGACGCGGCGAGGAAAGTCGAGGGCAGGAGCCGCGCCAGGCGGCCATGGGCTGAAGGGGCCATGGGAAGCGAGAGGGATCGTACCCGAGGGCGGGTGGAGGGTCAAACGCCGGGGCGTAGGAGGAGTGCCCGAGTCCGGCGTGCCAGTGCTATCGTCCCCGAGAGAATTCCGCTCCAACCCGAGGACCCGAGTCATGAGACCGTCCCTACGCACCATCCTGCCGCTAGCCGCCGCTCTCTTCGTCGCCCCGCTCGCGCCGGCCGCCGCTGGTGTCGCCGGCCCTGCGCCGCTCGCCGATGCCCGGGAGACCCACCTGGCGGAGGTCGTCCAGCTCACCCACGGCGGCCAGAACGCCGAGGCCTACTGGTCGCCAGACGGCAAGGAGCTCCTCTTCCAATCGACCCGGCCGCCCTACGCCTGCGACCAGATCTTCCGCATGCCGGCGGACGGCAAGGGACAGCCGGCGCTCGTCTCGACCGGCAAGGGGCGGACCACCTGCTCGTACTTCACCCCGGACGGCAGCCGCATCCTCTACTCCTCGACCCACGCCGCGGCCGACGCCTGCCCGCCGCCGGCCGACCGCTCGCAGGGCTACGTCTGGGCGGTCTACCCGAGCTACGAGATCTGGACCGCGAAGCCGGACGGCAGCGACTTGAAGCGGCTGACCGAGAACTCCGCCTACGACGCCGAGACGACCACCTGTCCGAAGGATGGCTCGCTGATCTTCACCTCCGACCGAGACGGCGACCTGGAGCTCTACCGCATGGACGCGGACGGTCGCAACCTCAAGCGGCTGACGAACGCGCCGGGCTACGACGGCGGCGCCTACTTCTCCCCCGACTGTAAGCAGATCGTCTGGCGCGCCTCGCGGCCTGTGGGGACCGAGCTCGACGATTACAAGAAGCTCCTCGCCCGCGGCCTCGTCCGCCCCGGCAAGCTTGAGCTCTGGATCGCCAACGCCGACGGCAGCGACGCCCGCCAGCTCACCTATCTCGACGCCGCCTCTTTCGCCCCCTCCTTCTTCCCCGACGGCAAGCGGGTGATCTTCTCCTCCAACTACGGCGATCCGGCAGGGCGGGAGTTCGAGCTCTGGGCGGTCCGCACGGACGGCACCGGCCTCGAACGGATCACCTACTCCCCCGGCTTCGACGGCTTCCCCATGTTCTCCCCCGACGGCACCCGCCTGGCCTTCGCCTCGAACCGCAACAACGGGGCGCCGCACGAGACCAACGTCTTCGTGGCCCGCTGGGAGGAGGGCAAGACGCCCGCGGCCCCCCCGCCGGGGATGCCGGAGACGGCGGGAGCCGAGCGCTTCGAGACCGACGTGCGCTGGCTGGCCGACGACGCGCGGGAGGGGCGCGGGGTCGGCACCCCGGGCCTCGCCGCCGCCGAGCACTGGCTGGCCGACCGCTTTCGCGCCCTGGGGCTGGAGCCGGCCGGCGACGACGGGACCTACTTCCACGGCTTCGACGTCCCGGTGGCGGTCACGGTCGAGCCGGGGACCGCGGTGGCCATCGACGGCAGGCCGCTCGACCGCTCCGCCTTCCAGCCGGCCGGCTTCTCGGGCTCGGGCGACGCGGAGGGTCCCGTCGTCGCCGCCGGCTGGGGCATCGCCGCGCCCGATCTGGGAGTGGACGACTACAAGGGGATCGACGTGCACGGCAAGATCGCCGTCGTCCGCCGCTTCACGCCCAAGGGCGGCGCCTTCACCGGTGAGGCCGAGCGGCGCTACGGCGACCTCCGCTACAAGGCGTACACGGCGCGCGAGCACGGCGCCCTCGGCCTCATCGTGGTCGACCTGCCTCCCGCCGGGTCTGGGGGGGCGGGCGAGGCCCTGCCCGAGGATGCGCCGCTCCCCAGGCCGGCGCTCGACGCCGCGGTGGGCCAGGGGGGCGACGCCGGCATCCCGGTCGCCTTCGTCACCCGCGCCGCGGGCGCCGCGCTGTGGAATGCCGGTGGCTCCAGCCATCGTGCCGCGCTCCACGTCCGTCTGACCCGCCGGCTGGAGAAGGCGGCCAACGTCGTCGGCCGGTTGTCCGCAAATGCCGCTGGCCGGCTGCCTGGGGCGGTGCTCGTCGGCGCCCATTACGACCACCTCGGCCTGGGCGGAGCCGGCTCGCTTACCCCCGACGTCCACGCGATCCATCATGGCGCCGACGACAACGCCTCCGGCACCGCGGCGGTGCTGGAGATCGCCCGCACCCTGGCGGCCGAGCGCGGGAAACTGCGGCGGGACGTCTACTTCGTCGCCTTCTCCGGCGAGGAGTCGGGCGTCCTCGGCTCGACCGCCTTCACCCGCAAGCCGCCGGCCGGCCTCAAGATCGCCGACCTGGTCGCCATGTTGAACCTCGACATGGTGGGCCGCCTGCGCGGCAACCAGCTCACGGTGCTGG
>JAXDLD010000131.1:0-5826 GCA_034666805.1 Acidobacteriota bacterium | reverse complement strand
TGTGCGATGTCAACCACACTCCACGAAAAGCAGGCCGCGCCACTCCTGTCCGCTTTTGGAACGCACCTTTCCCGCCGCCGGACACCGGGAGACCCTGCCCATCCGCTCTCCTCCCGCAGAATCAGAGGTTTACGATCTGGCACAGGGCTTGCCCTTCCGGGAGGACAGCCGACCGGAACCTGACACGCCGGCCGTTTCCCGAGGAGGCGCTCCGATGCGAGACCTGTGGACCGACCTGCGCTACGCCGCCCGCACCCTCGCGCGGAGCCCCGGCTTTACCGCCGCCGCGGCCCTCACCCTGGCTCTGGGGATCGGCGCCAACGCCGCGGTGTGGAGCGTCGTCCATGCCGTTCTCCTGCGGCCGCTGCCCTATCCCCACTCTGAGCGGCTGGTCCTGCTCTGGGAGACGGCGCCGGAGGTCCCGCGGTCCTCGTTCTCGGGCCCGGATTTTCTCGACTACCGGGAGCGCCTGGCGCGGCAGGATCGGCGCGGCCCCTTCGCCGGGCTCGCCGCTTTCGTCGCCTCCGGGGTCCAGCTCGACTCTGAGAACGGCCCCGAGCGCGTCCGCGGCTGCACGGCGAGCGAAGGCTTCTTCCAGATCCTGGGCGCCCGCCCCGCCCTCGGCCGCACCTTCCTCGCCGAGGACCACCGGCCGGGGGCGCCGCCGGTGATCGTCTTGACCGACGGCCTCTGGCGGCGGCGCTTCGGCGCCGATCCGCGGATCGTCGGCAAGGCCCTGCCGGTCAACGGCCGGAGTGCCATTGTCGTCGGGGTCCTCCCTCCCGGCTTCCGGTTCTCCATCCCCGGTTTCTTGAACCCGGTCGAGGTCTGGACCCCGCTCGCCCTTATCCCCGGGGGCGACCGCGGCGGGCGTTCGCTCCGGGTGCTCGGGCGTCTGCGCCCCGGCGTCGCCCAGGCCGCGGCGCGGGAGGAGCTGGCGGCGACCGCCGCCCTCCTCGCCCGGCAGTACCCGGCGACCAACGACGGGGTCGGGGCGCGGCTCGTCCCCCTCCACGAGCAGATCGCCGGCGCCTCCCGGCGGGCGCTCCTCGTCCTTCTCGCCGCGGTCGGGCTCGTCCTCCTGACCGCCTGCGCCAACGTCGCCAACCTGCTGCTGGCGCGGGCGGCGGCGCGGCGGCGGGAGATCGCCGTCCGCTCGGCCCTCGGGGCCGGACGCTGGCGGCTCCTCTCCCAGCTCCTCGCCGAGAGCCTGCTCCTCGCCGCCTTGGGCGGCGCGCTCGGGCTCCTCTTCGCCGCCTGGGGGCTCGACCTCCTGGTCCCGCTGGGGGGCGCCGAGCTGCCGCGGGCCGACGAGATCGGCTTCGACGCCGCGACCCTCGCCTTCACGGTCGGCGCCGTGCTCCTGACCGCCCTCCTCTTCGGCCTCGTGCCCGCCTTCCACGTCGCCCGGCAGGGACCGGGGGAGGGGCTGCGGGACGGCGAGCGGGGCGGCAGCGGCGTCGGCCGGCAGCGCGCCCGCCGCACCCTGGCGATCGCCGAGGTGGCCCTCGCCCTCGTGCTCTCGACCGGCGCCGGACTCCTCATCCGCAGCTTCCTCGGGCTCCTCGACACCCGGCCCGGCTTCGAGCCCCGGGGGGTGCTGACCGCCGCCGTCTCCCTCCCCAAGTGGAAGTACCGCGAGGGACCGGCCCAGGCCGCCGCGGTGGCCGAGCTCCTGGCCCGGGTCTCCGCTCTCCCCGGAGTGCGGGCCGCCGGGGCGATCGACGACCTGCCGCTCGACGGCGACCGCGACGCCAACTCCTATACCTTCGAGGGGAAGACGGACGTCAAGAACATGCCCAGCGCCGAGGTGCGCTCGATCACCCCGGGCTACTTCGCGGCCATGCGCATCCCGCTCCGGGCCGGCCGCCCCTTCACGGCGGCCGACGCGGCGAAGGCGCCGCCGGTCGCCATCGTCAATCAGGCCCTGGCCCGGGCCTCCTTCCCGGGGGTCGACCCGGTCGGCAGAAGGCTCTCCTTCGACGGCAAGCAGTGGCTGGAG
The DNA here is from genome assembly GCA_034666805.1 of Acidobacteriota bacterium. GTDB lineage: Bacteria > Acidobacteriota > Thermoanaerobaculia > Multivoradales > UBA5704 > DASQPA01. Next base: position 3,824 of record JAXDLD010000131.1, on the reverse strand, counting down.
GTCGTGGGGGTGGCCGGCGACGTGCGCGACCTCGCGCTCGACGCCCCGCCGGAGCCCGAGATCTACCTGCCGCACGCCCAGGTCCCCAGCCCTCGCATGACCCTCGCGATCGCGGGCGGGACGGGGCTCGCCGCCGCCGTGCGGCAGGAGGCGAGGGCCGTCGACCGCGACCTCGTGGTGGTGCGCGCCCAGCCCATGACCGAGGTGATCGGCGCGGCGCTCGCCGAACGGCGCTTCCACGTCCTCCTCCTCGGGCTCTTCGCCGCCGCCGCCTTCGCCCTGGCGGCGATCGGGGTCTACGGGGTCATCTCCTCCGGAGTGGCGGAGCGGACGCGGGAGATCGGCATCCGGGTGGCGCTCGGCGCCGGCCGGGGGGACGTGTTGCGGATGGTGCTCGGGCAGGGGGCCGCCCTCGCCGCGGCCGGGGTGGCGATCGGCACCGCCGCGGCGCTCGCCGCAAGCCGGCTCCTGGCCGGCCTCCTCTACGGGGTGGGCGCCAGCGATCCCGCGACCTTCGCCGCCGCCGCCCTCCTCTTGGCCGGGGTCGCCCTCTTGGCCAGCCTCCTGCCGGCGGCGCGGGCGTCCCGCCTCGACCCGGTCCGCGCGCTCAAGGAAGAGTAGAAGGAGAGGAACCGCATGCATCTTCTCGCCGACCTCCGCACCGCCGTCCGCCGGCTGGCCAAGAGCCCCGGCTTCGCCCTCGCCGCGGTCCTCACCCTGGCGCTCGGCATCGGCGCCAACACCACCCTCTTCAGCATCGTCGACGCGGTGGTCCTCCGGCCGCTCCCGTTCAAGCGGCCGTCCGAGCTCATGGCGATCCAGTCCCGACGCGCGCAGGGCGGCGATTCGGTCTCGGCCCCCGACTTTCTCGACTGGCGGCGCCAGAGCCGGGCCTTCCGGGAGATGGGGGCTGCCACCAGCCAGGCGGTGGTCCTCTCCGGCCGCGGCGAGCCGGAGCGGCTCCCGGGCGAGCGGGTGTCACCCGGCCTCTTCCCTCTCCTCGGGGCGCGCCCCGCGCTCGGCCGCACCTTCACGGCCCAGGAGGACCGGCCAGGGAGCGGGGTCGCCATCCTCTCTCACGGACTGTGGAAGCGGCGCTTCGGCGGCGATCCGGGCATCCTCGGCCGTAGCCTGCGGCTCGATGGCCAGCCGGCGGTCGTCATCGGCGTCATGCCGGCCGGGTTCACCACCCTGGAAGAGGACTCCGAGATCTGGATCCCCATGGCCTTTACCGAGGACGAACTGGCCAGCCGAGGCTCGCACTTCCTCGCCGTCGTGGGCCGTCTCGCCCCCGGCGCCACCTCGGCCCGCGCCGAGGCCGAGATGCTTGCGATCACCGCCCGGCTCGCCAAAGAGCACCCGCGGGAGGACGGCGGCTACAGCGCCGAGATCCGGCCGCTCCACGACGTCGTGACCGGCGGCGTCCGCCCGGCCCTCCTGATGCTCCTGGGCGCGGTCTCCTTCGTCCTCTTGATCGCCTGCGCCAACGTCGCCAACCTCCTCCTCGCCCGGGCCGCCACCCGGCAGCGCGAGCTCGCCGTCCGGGCGGCGCTTGGCGCCAGCCGCCGGCGGCTCATGGGCGAAATGCTGGCCGACGGCCTGCCGCTCGCCCTCGCCGGTGGCCTGGGCGGGGTGCTCCTGGCCCTCTGGGGCACCGACCTCGCTGTGGCCGCCATCCCCGCCGGCCTGCCGCGCGCCGGCGAGATCCGGGTCGACGGCATGGCCCTCGCCTTCACCCTCGCCCTGTCGCTCCTGACCGGCCTCGCCATCAGCCTGGTGCCGGCGTTCCAGACCGGGCGCGGCCGGCTCCACGAGGCGCTCAAGGACGGCGGCCGGAGCGCCTCCGGCGGCAAGGGCCGGCACGCTACCCGGAGCCTCCTGGTCGTCCTCGAGCTGACCCTCGCCGCGGCGCTCCTCATCGGCGCCGGGCTGATGCTCAAGAGCTTCGCCCGGCTGATGCAGGTCGACCCCGGCTTCCGTCCCGCGGGGCTGGTCGCCGGGCGGGTCGGCCTTCCCGAGGCGCGCTACCCGAAGACTTCGCAGCAGGTCGCTTTCCTCGACTCTGTGCTCGCCCGCCTCCGCGCGACCCCCGCGGTGCGCGACGCGGCGGCGGTCTCCCCCCTGCCGCTCGGCAGCTCGCGCCACTCGCTGTCGTTCGTCCTCCTCGGGCGGCCGGCGGAATCACCCGAGGCGAAGCTCTCCGCCAATTGGCGCACGGTGAGCCCGGGCTACTTCCGCACCATGGGAATCCCGCTCGCCGCCGGCCGCGACCTCGGAGATCACGACCGGGACGGGGCGCCGCCCGTCCTCCTCGTCAATCAGACCCTGGCGCGCCGCCACTTCCCGCGCGAGAACCCGCTGGGCAAGCGGGTGCGGATCGGTTACAACGACTTGGAGTGCGAGATCGTGGGAGTGGTGGGGGACGTCCGGCACGCCGGGCTCGACGCCGAGGCCGGGCCGGAGATGTACACCGCCTTCGCCCAGGCGCCCTGGCCGAGCGTGGACCTGGTGTTGCGCATGTCGGCCGGCGCCCCGGCCGCGAATGCCGCGGCCGCTCTCCGCGCCGCCGTCCGCCAGGTGGACCCCGAGCAGGCCGTGGCGCGGATCGAGACCCTGGACGAGTTGCTCGCCGGTTCGGCGTCGAAGACCCGTTTCGTCTTTGCTCTCCTCGCCCTCTTCGCCGGCCTCGCCCTGCTGCTGGCGGCGGTGGGGCTCTACGGCGTCATGTCCTGGTCGGTGGGGGAGCGCACGCACGAGATCGGCATCCGCATGGCCCTGGGCGCCCGCCGCGGGGAGGTGCTGGGGATGGTCGTCCGCCAGGGGGCCGGCCTCATCCTCACCGGGGTGGGCGCCGGCCTCCTCCTCGCCTGGGCCCTCGCCCGGCTGATCGCGCGCCTCCTCTTCACCGTCAGCCCCACCGACCCGGTGACCTTCGCCGCGGTGCCGCTCCTCCTTGCCGCGGTGGCCTTCGCCGCCACCTGGCTGCCGGCCCAGCGCGCCACGCGAGTCGACCCCTTACTAGCGCTCAAGGCGGAATGATGGAAATGATGGAAAGACTGCTCGACGACCTTCGCTACGCCGCCCGGACCCTCCGGAAGAGCCCCGGCTTCACCGCCGTGGCCGTCCTCACCCTCGCCCTGGGGATCGGCGCCAACACGGCCATCTGGAGCCTCGTCCACGCCGTGCTCCTGACCCCCCTGCCGATCGCCGGCCCCGACCAGGTGGTGAAGCTCGCCGCCACCGTGCGGCGGGACGGGCTCGAGCTGCGCTCCGTCTCCTACCCGGACTTCGCCGACTGGCGGCAGGCGGCCCGCTCCTTCTCCGACATGGCCGCCTGGTCGAACACCTCGTTTACCTTGACGGGGGGCGCCGAGCCGGAGCGGGTGGAGGGGGAGCTGGTGTCGGCCAGCTACTTCCCCCTTCTGAGGACGCGGGCCGCCCTCGGCCGCACCTTCCGGCCCGAGGAGGACGCGACTCCCGGCACCCACCCGGTGGCGGTGATCGGTCACGACTTCTGGCAGCGGCGCTTCGCCGGCAGCCCGGCGGCGGTGGGGAGCCACCTGACCCTCAACGGTCACGACTTCACGGTCGTCGGGGTCCTCCACGCCGGCTTCCGCGGCCTCGACGACGACACCGACGTCTTCATCCCCATGATGATGTCGGCGACCGTGCAGACGGCCTACCTCGAAGGCCGGGGGAGCCGCTGGCACGATGTCATCGCCCGCCTGGCCCCCGGGGTGACCCCGGCCCGCGCCCAGGCGGAGATGGATGCCCTGACCGCCCGCCTGGCGCGGCAGTACCCGGACTCGGACAGGGACTACGGC
>JAXDLD010000130.1:0-14350 GCA_034666805.1 Acidobacteriota bacterium | reverse complement strand
CGACCACGGCGTCCATGAAGTCGAGCAGGTTGCGGGTCGTGCCGCAGGTCGTGCCGCCGAGGCAGATCGAGCCGAGCTGCACCGGGTCGTTCGGGGTGGCGTCGACCGTCGTCCAGGTGGCGCCGCGGTTGGTCGTCGTGGCGATGTAGAGGTGCCAGACGCCGGGGAAGGTCGGGACGTCGTTGATGCCGTCCGCGCCGGGGGCCGAGGTGCCGAGGAAGGCGTAGGCGGCGCGGTCGCCGTCCCCCGCCACGACGGCCGGGAAGGCGGTGTTCTGGATGCCGAAGGAGGCCCCGGCGTCCGCCGCCGCCGACCAGGTGACCCCGCGGTCGCGCGAAACGGCGATCCGGGCGTGGCCGTCGCCGTCGGCATAGCCGAAGTAGAGGGTGCCGTCGGCGCCGACCCCCACCGAGGGGTCGCTACCGGCGCCGGAGGTGCTGCCGGGAACCGTCCGCACCGTCCAGGTAAGGCCGTTGTTGGTCGACACCGCGACCCCCTGGCCGTTGCCGCAGCTCTTGTTGGGGACGTAGGCCGTGCCGTCCGGAGCGACCTTGACGTGACCGTGGAGGCCGCCGCACTGGGTCAGGTTGTAGATCGGCACCGCCGGGTTGAAGGTCTGGCCGCCGTTCAAGGAAGCCGCGCAGGCCGCGTAGGCGATGTTCTGCGAGCAGTAGTAGACGGCGTGCTGGGCGAGGACCGCCGGCAGGCCGGGGGCGAAGGAGCCGGCGCCCACCGTCTGGTGGTCGACTCCCGAGGTGATCCCGGTCATGAGCCCCGGCAGCCAGCTCGCGCCGTCGTTGTCGCTATAGGCCATCAAGCTGGTGTTGCCGGCGAGCTGGGCGACGAAGGTGCGCCCGGTTTTGGAATCGGTCGAGAGGATCGGGTCCAGGGTCGTCAGGCTGGTCAGGGTGTAGCTCACGTCCTGCCAGAAGGCGGTCGCCGGCGCGCGCGAGTCGTCGAAGCTCACCCGCAGGGTCTGGAGCCCGGCCAGATACATCACCTTGCCCGTCGCCCAATTGACCCCGATCGACGGCTCCCCGGCGGAAGTGCCGAGGGGATCGGGGGCGGGGTAGTTGACGTAGGTGGGCGGACCAGCGGCGAAGGCGGCCGGGGTGAGAGCGGCGGCGAGGACCGGCGCGAGCCAGGCGGCGCGGCCTTGAAAGCGGGATAGCTGCATAAAACCTCCTTGGGGTCAGAACAGAATCCGACCGAGTCGCTACCCGGCCTTAGTCCATTCTCCGGTCTCCCAGGAGGGGAAAGAATCGGGGAATACCCCCAGGCGACCCTAGGGAGTTTCCCCCAGAGGGGCGAGGGGGGCGGGCGCGATCAGCTCGGCCAGGGTGAGATCCCCGAGCTGCCGGCCGCGGGCCTCGGCGATCTCCCCGATCAGGCGCTCCATCCGCTCCTGGACCGCGTCGCCCATCGGCTCGACGGCGCGGCGGGCGCGGTGGTCGTAGGCGGCGAAGACCCGCTCGACCGGGAGTCTCCCCGGGTCGTCCCCCAGAACATACCCCGCCCCGCCCGAGGTGCTCTTGAGTAGCTTGTGGGAGAGGAGCGGGTTGAGCACCCGGTCGAGCCCGCGCGGCTGCACCTGGAGCCGCTCGGCCAGGGCCTCGTGGGTCAGCGGCGTCTCGCCGCGGGCGGCCTGGCGGGCGATCAGGGTCAAGGCGGCGAGCCCCACCCAGCTCCCCTGGAGCGGCTGGTTGGGATGCGGGCCGGGGGCGAGCAGGCGGAAGTTCTGCGCCGTGTAGGCGGCCTCGCTCCCCAGGAGGACGATCGACCAGGTGAGCTCGATCGACATCATGAAGAGGAGGAGGAAGGCGAAGCTGCCGTAGACGATGTTGACGTTCCTAAAGAACTCGACGTAGGAGGCGAAGCCCTGGCGGAGGACCTCCAGGAGGATGGAGGCGAAGAGGCCGCCGACGAGCGCGTTCCGCAGCTTCACCCGGGTGTAGGGGACGATCCAGTAGAGCATGGTGAGGCCGACGGTGGTGGCGACGAAGGGCAGCACCTGGAGGAGGACGGAGCCCTCGAAGACGAGCCGGAGGGACGATCTCTGGCGCAGGAGGATGAGGCTCGTGAAGGTGGCGCCGACCAGGAGCGGCCCCCAGAAGAAGAGGAGCAGGAAGGAGAGCAGCCGGTTGCGGATCGGCCGCCGGCGCGAGACGTTCCAGATCTTGTTGAAGGTCTCCTCGATCGTCACGAAGGCGAAGATCGAGGTGGCGAAGAAGGCGAGGATGCCGAAGCCGTGGATCGTCCCCGCCTGGTCGACGAACTGGCGCAGCTTCTCGACCACCGTCTCGTCGGAGTAGGGGAGGACCTGGACGAAGACTTCCAAGCTCCGGCGCTGGTACTGGTTGAAGACCCGGGTGCCGACGAAGGAGAAGGCGGCGAGGAGCGGCACCAGGGAGAGAATGGTGACGAAGGCCAGGGCCGAAGCGGTGAGGAAGATGCCGTCCTGGTGGGCCTGCTTCAGCATGAAGCCGAGGAAGCGCAGGATCTGGAGCGCGGTCCCCGGGGCTCCGGGGCCGCGCTTTCGCCCGAAGCGCGGTCCCCGGAGCCTCCGCTCCCGGCCGTTTGAGGTGACAGTCGCCATGATCAGGGTCTTCGAGGGGGAGTCTACCTCAGACTACGGCATGAATCCTGCTACATAATTCAGGCTACACAGAACCTCCCGCTCCAGGGGAGGCGCGGTTCCGTTTCCAACTATCTTGTATTCCGGAGGCAAACCATGGCCGATACACCGATCAGCGAAACGCTGGATGACTTGAAGGGCAACGTCTCCTCGGCTGCCGAAAAGGCACGGGACGGGGTGAATGACACCGTCAACACCGCCCGTGACAAATGGAAGGGGGTCAGCGAAGACGTCCAGGACCGCTACCGTAAGGTGAGCTCCGACGTCCGCCGCGGCGCCGAGAAGGCCAGCGAGCAGCTCCGCAAGCAGGCCGAGGTCGCGCGCGAGCGCTATGACGAGACGGCGGAGAGCGTCCGCGAGGGGTACACCAAGCTCAAGTCCCAGGCCGGCGACGCTTCCGACCAGGTGAGCACCTACGTGCGGGAGAACCCGGGCAAGTCGGTGCTGATCGCGGCCGGCGTGGGCTTCGTCCTCGGGCTGCTCTTCCGCGGCCGGGACGACGACTAGGGCCGACGGATCACCCAGCATCGTCATCCTGAGGGCGAGCTTAAGCGAGCCGGAAGGATCTGGGCGGGGGTAGGGCGCAACCCGCCGAAAGCCCCCCCACTCAGATCCTTTGGGTCGCTAGGGCTCCCCGCAGGATGACGCTGGCGGCGGCAGCCGCCGCTCAAACCAATCGGAAAGAAGAGGAGCGCCATGGCAAGCAGTGCGGATTACGCGGACGATTTTGTCGACGAGCTGATGCCCTCGGGGTTCGACTGGGAGCGCCTGGTGCGCGCCTACCCGCTCCCGGCCCTGGTCTTGGCGGCGCTCGGCGGCTTCATGCTGGGCCGCCAGCGGGGTCCGGTGGTCGTCTCGGCCCTCTCGAGCTTCGCGGCCACCCAGGTCACCCAGGGGGTCAACAGCCTGCTCGGGGACGAGATCCTGTAGAGTCGTAGAGCGCCCGGACCCCTTGTCGGACGTCGATCTTGCGCACGCTCCTGCACATCTCCGACGTCCACTTCGGACCTCCGCACCTGCCGCGCGTCTCGGCGGGGGTGCTGGAGTTCATCGCCGCCAGGAAGCCGGACCTGGTCGTCCTCTCGGGCGACCTGACGCAGCGGGCGAAACCCGAGCAGTTCAAGCAGGCGCGGGAGTTCGTCGACAAGATCCCGGTCCCCACGATCGTCGTCCCCGGCAACCACGACGTCCCCATGTACCGGGTCTGGGAGCGGTTCTTCGCCCCCTTCAGCGCCTACCGCGAGAACTTCAGCACCGAACTCGAGCCGATGTACAGGGACGACGAGCTGCTGATCGTCGGCATCAACACCGCCTTCAACTGGACGTTCAAGGACGGCCGGATCAAGCTCCGCCGCCTCCTGGAGGTGGGGAAGATCTTCGCGGAGACGCCGGAGAGCGTCTTCAAGGTGGTGGTCGCCCATCACCACCTGATCCCGCCGCCCAACTTCGGCACCCAGCGGGTGCTCGGCAACGCCTACGAGGCGATCGACCTCTTCTCGCAGGTGGGGGTCGACATGATCCTCTCGGGCCACCTGCACCAGGCCTACATCGGCAACTCCGAGGAGTTCTACCCCAAGGGCCGGCCGCCGGTCGTCATCCTCCACTCCGGCACGACGACCTCGAACCGCGGCCGGGGTGGGGAGCGAGAGAAGAACACCTGCAACTGGATCGCCGTCGACGGCAAGTCGCTGGTCGTCTCGCACTTCCGCTGGCACCCCGAGCTCGACCGCTTCGCCGAGCACAGCCGGCACTGGTACCCGCGCCAGGAGCTCATCCCGTACACCCTGGAAAACCTGAAGGACCCGCAGGCCGCCGAGCCGGTCCCGGAAGCGGCGCCGGAGGGCGGAGCGACGGCAGCGACGGCCCCATCCGGTAAGTCGTAGGGGCGGCCCGCCCGATCAGTGCCGGAAGTGCCGGGTGCCGGTCATCAGCATGGCGATCCCGTGCTCGTCAGCCGCCGCGACGACCTCGGGGTCGCGCTTGCTGCCGCCGGGCTGGACGACCGCGGTCACCCCGGCCGCGGCTAAGGCGTCCAGGCCGTCGCGGAAGGGGAAGAAGGCGTCCGAGGCGGCGGCGGTGCCGGCGGTGGGGAGGACCGCCTTCTCGACCGCCAGCCGGCAGGAGTCGACCCGGCTCATCTGGCCGGCGCCGATCCCCACCGTCTGATCCGCGTTGGCGAGGACGATGGCGTTCGACTTGACGTAGCGCGCCACCGCCCAGGCGAGCTCGAGCGCCCGCCGCTCCTCGGGGGTTGGGGCACGCCGGGTGGGGGAGGTCCAGGCCGCCGGATCGTCCGGCAGGGCATCGGCGGTCTGGGCGAGGAAGCCGCCGTCGACCGAGCGCAGCTCGACGTCCGCCGCGCCCGGCGCGTAGACCGGGCACTCCAAGAGCCGGAGGGCCTTCTTGGCGGCGAGGCGGGAGAGGGCTTCGTCGTCGAAGCCGGGGGCGACCAGGACCTCGACGAAGAGGTCGGCCATGGCCTCGGCAAAGGCGAGATCGGCCGGCCGGTTGACGGCGACGATGCCGCCGAAGGCGGAGACCGGGTCGGTGGCGAGGGCCCGGCCGTAGGCCTCGGCCAGATCGCCGCCGCGCCCCACCCCGCAGGGGTTGTTGTGCTTGACGATCACCACCGCCGGCTCGGCGAAGAGCCCCGCCATCTTGCGGGCCGCGTCGGCGTCCAGGAGGTTGTTCCAGGAGAGCTCCTTCCCCCCGAGCTGATTGAAGCCGCCGAGGACGCCGTCGCCCGCGGCGGTCCGATAGACCGCCGCCGCCTGGTGCGGGTTCTCGCCATAGCGCGGGGTGAGCTCGCGCTCCAGCCGGAGGCCGAGGTGGGCGGGGAAGGGCTCCAATGTCCCAGGTGTCCCCGGAGCCGCCGCGTCCGTCAAGGTGAGCCACTCGGCGATGGCGGCGTCGTAGGCGTGGGTATGGTGGAAGGCCTTGGCGGCGAGCCGCCGCCGCATGGCCTCGGGGAGGACGCCGCCCCCGGCCTCCAGGGCGGCCAGGACCTCGGGGTAGTCGGCGGGGTCGACGACCACCCCCACCCCCTCGAAGTTCTTGGCCGCCGCCCGCAGCATGGCCGGCCCGCCGACGTCGATCCTCTCGATCACCTCCTCCGGGGGCGCGCCGGAGGCGGCGGTCTCGCGGAAGGGGTAGAGGTTGACGACGACGAGGTCGATGGGGGTGATGCCGTGCTCGGCGATCTCGGCGGCGTGGCCGGCGCGGGAGCGGCGGGCGAGGATGCCGGCGTGGATGCGCGGGTGGAGGGTCTTCACCCGGCCCTCCAGGATCTCGGGGAAGCCGGTGACGTCGGCGACCGAGACCGCCGGGATGCCCTCCTCGCGGAGGAATTTCAAGGTGCCGCCGGTCGAGACCAGCTCGACCCCCAGCCGGGTCAGGCCCCGGGCCAGGTGGGTGAGGCCTCTCTTGTCGAAGACGGAGATGAGCGCGCGGCGTGCCGGCAGCATGGGTAAGTCTCCTCGGGAGCGGAAGAGTGGTGGAGCGGGGCGCGCCGCTTTTCGTGCCGGTCAGTGCCGGGAGCGGGGGATCAGGAGCAGGCGGCCGCCCGCGGTCGCGAGGCCCGACCGGTCGTCGGCGCCGCCCGCGCGGAGCCAAATATAGCGCAGCACCAGAGCGACGTCGGTGACGGCGTGGCTCCAGGCGACCGAGGCCACCCCGAAGGCGCTCGAGCGGTCGTCGAAGCGGCCCAGCCCGGAGCCGAAGTCGATCCGCCGGTACTCGCGGCCCACCGTGGGGTAGAGCTCGCGGCCCCGGCGGAGGGTCTCGGCGAGGAGGGCATCGAGGTCGCGTTGGGTATTGAGGGCCGGCCAGGCGCCATAGAAGATGAGCGGGAAGCGCGGCTCGGCGCTCTCGGCGTAGCGCAGGAAGTCGGCGAAGTAGCGCCCCTCGTCGGGGTCGTCCCCCGAGGTCGCCAGGGGGTTGTCGGCGTCGGCTACGAAGTGCGACACGGTCCCCATCCGGCGGACGATCTCGGCGAACGGCTGATGGCCGCGGATGGCGGCGATGGTCGCCTCGACCTCCGCGGCGATCACCCGGTCGAGGCTGCCCTCGCCGTCCGGGTTCTTCCGGTGCCGCCCGGCGTCGGTGTCCGAGAACGGCGCCGCGACTCCGGCCTGGTAGTCCGACTTGTGGCGGGCGATCTGCCGGGCGAGGTCGGGCGGAGCGAGCCGCGCCGCCTCGCGCGCGATCGTCGCCTGGGTCGCCGGGGTCCAGGCGGCGACGGGGGCGGCCGAAGACAGGGCGACGGCGGCGAGGAGCGCCGCGGCGGGGAGGAGGCATCGGCTGATTGGCATTGGCGTCTATTCTACAGGGGAGAGCGGGCTTCCCGGCATGCTAGGCTATCTCTACCATGTCATATGCGCTCAAGGTGCCGCCGCCAGGGTTCGAGGATCTCTCGGTCGAGGAGCAGATCGAGTATGTCCAGGCCCTCTGGGAGGTCATCGCGGTGCGGCCGGACAGAGTGCCTGTACCGGAATGGCACCTCCAGATCCTGGATGAGCGGCTCGCCGAGTTCGAGCGGGATCCCGAGGAAGGGGTCCTCTGGGAGGAGTTCCGGGCGGAGCTCGATGCCGAAGCATCGCGGCGATGAAGCGGCTGATCGTCCGTAAGGCTGCCCGAATCGAAATTCGATCCATCCGCGGGTGGTATGACGGCGAGGGGGACGGCCTGGGTGCTCGGTTCCTGGCCGAGCTCGATGGCGTGGTGGCGCGGCTGCGCAACGCGCCCCAGCAGTTCCCGGTGGTACGGAAGTCGATGCGGCGGGCTCTTCTCCATCGTTTCCCATATTCTGTTTACTTCGTCGACCAGATCGACACCGTCATCATCTTCGCCGTTCTGCACCAACACCGCGATCCAGCGGAGTGGAAGCGCTTGGCGAGCCGAGAAGGTGTGGACAAATAGCGCAGCCTCCCAGGTCCGTTCAGCACTGTCGTGACCCAACTCGGCGACTGTCCCCGCTTGAGCGTCGCCGTCCGCCCGCAAGGCCTCCGCGCCATCCCACGAGTCGACGCAACGCTCCGCGCCGTTGAACCGGTGGAGCCGCCAGGCCTTCTGGTCGCAGTGGCAGCGACCGCCCCTCGGTCGTCCGTCATCGGCGTCGTAGGGGCAGCGACTGCCCCACCGCCATCTGTCATCGCCGTCGCTGGGGCAGTGACGGCCCCACCGCCATCCGTCATCGCTGTCGCAGGGGCAGCGACCGCCCCACCGCCATCTGTCATCGCCGTCGCAGGGGCAGTGACTGCCCCTCCGCCATCCGTCATCGCCGTCGCTGGGGCAGTGACGGCCCCTCCGTCGTCGGTCATCGCCGTCGCAGGGGCAGCGACTGCCCCTCCGTCGTCGGTCGTCGGCGTCCGAGGGGCAGCGACCGCCCCCTGGAGCTGAACCTACGGCTCGTGGATCGGCCGCGGCACCCACCAGAGCGCCGCTGCGGTGAGCGCCAGAGCCGCCAGCAGGCAGCCGGGGAGAAACGTGCGCGGCCGGTAGATGAAATCCAGCCGGTGCTCGCCCGTCGGCAGCCATGCGGCGAGGAAAGGGCCGTCGGCGACGATGGTCGGTTGCGGCTGGCGGTCGACGAGCAGGCGCCAGCCGCCGTCCTGGTAGTGGCTGGAGGCGAGGAGCCGGGGCTCGCCGAGGGCGGCCCGGAGCCGCGCGTGGGCGGCGGAGAGCTGCTCGATCATCAGTCGGGAGCCGGCCGGCGGGATCTCCGGCGTTGCCCTCCAGGTCTCGGCTGCGCCGGGCTGGGCGCGCAGCAGCACGGTGCTCCCGTACTCCTTCCGGCCGGCCATCCAGCGCGGCCAGGGGTAGCCGGGGAGGCGCTCGGCCGCTGGCGGCAGGAAGTAGCGCGGCAGGGGATCGGACCGCTCGTAGATCCAGGCGCTGGGGTCGGCGAAGGCCAGCCGCCAGGGCGGCGGCAGGAGCGTCCCCTTCGCCACCATCGCGTAGCGGATGCCGAGAAATCCGTAGAGTGGGTGCTCCAGCGGGTAATAAAGATCGTTGACCTGCGCCGGCGAGTCGACCAGGGGACGGACGACGACCGCCACGTTCCAGGGCTGGAGCGGGTTGGTGTAGCGCGCGTCCGCGAGGTTGTAGAGGGCGGCGCCGTTGGGCTGGAAGGCGTTGCCGATGGCGGTCATCCGGAAGCCGTCGCGGAGCTCCATGTGGTGCTCTAGGAAGGCGACGGCCGGGGTCGTCGGCCAGTAGAAGCGCCGCGGCTGGCCGGGGTTGGCCGGCCGGTGGATCCACAGCAGCTCGCCGGCGATCAGAAGGAGGAGCAGAAACTTCTGGAGAAGTCCCGGAGCCCTGCCGTAGCGCCGCCAGCCGAGCACGAGGGCGGCGGCGGCGGCGACGGCGAGCTGGCCGGCGAGCCACTGCCGGCGCAACTCGGCCAGGTCGGCGGCATGGGCAGGATCGGCCGGCACGCCCATCTTCAAGTAGGCCCAGCCGAGGAGGGCGAGGAGGCCGGCCGCCACGAAGGCGAGCGGCCCGCGTCGCACCCCCTCCCGCTGCCAGCGGTCCCAAGTGCAGGCGGCGAGATAGGCGAGGGCGAGGAGGAGCGGCAGGACCAGCCGGTGCTGGTAGGTCGCCGACTTGCCGAGGACGGGGAGGGCGGCGACGAGCTGGAGCATCCCCGGCGGCCGGGCGATGACGAGGAGGGAGATCGCCGCCACCCCGAGGAAGAGGCGCTCCTGCCGCAGCCGGCGCCGGGAACCGAGGGGCCCGACGGCCAAGAGGGCGGCCAGGAGGGCGCCGCCGCCGCCGAAGGCCGCCGCGTCCTCGTTGATGTTGTCGTCCCCCCAGTGGGGGCCGAAGCGGTTGTTGCCGTAGGCGTTGGGGGCGGCGATCGGAAGGAGCCGCGCGGCCATCCGGGTGAAGCGCACCCGGCGCTCCGGCGCGGTCCGCCAGCCGGCCAGGGGGCTCTCGCGGAGGAGCTGCTGGTTGCGGCGCTCGATCCGGGTGTTGCGGTGGGTCTGGGGCAGGTAGTCGGCGGCCGGGAGGAGGAGAGGGGCGGTCGCACCGGCGGCGAGAAGGCCGGTGAGCGACCAGAGGGCGACGAGGCGCCATCCCCCGCCGGACCGGAGGCGAGCCAGTCCGAAGACGGCCGCGAGCAGAAGATCGTTGACCGCCGTCTCGGGCTGGCCGGCGAGGAGGACCGCGGCGACCGCTACGCCCAAGAGGAGGAAGTCGCGCCTTTCCCCGCGGTCGGCAGTCCAGGCCACGGCATAGAGGAGGAGCGGCAGGAGGGCCGCCGAATTGGCGATCGGCCAGCCCAGCCAGAGGAGGAGGAACCCCCCGAGGCTGAAAACCAGGCTGCCGGCGAGCGCCGGCAGCTCGCTGACACCCTGCCGGCGGAGGAAGAGGAAGAGGAAGACGAGGGCGGCGAGCACCCGGAGCGCCGCCGTCACCCCGGCGGCCTGGGGGAGGGGCAGGGGCCAGGCGAGGACGACGAGCGGCTGGAAGGGCTGCGACTGGGGGTCGGCGAGGAGCGGCATGCCGGCGCCGGAGAGGTGGTTCCAGAGCGGCCACTCGCCGGCCCGGACCTCCCGCCGCGTGAGGGCGAGGGCCGGGGTGATCTGCGACACCAGGTCCAGCTGCAGCCGGTTGGCGAGGGCGGGCCGGGCCGGCCGCAGCACCTGCCAGGGGGGAGTGCGGGTGAGGATCTCGACCGGCAGGAGGACCTTGCCGCCGACGAGAACCGGCCCGAGGAGGAGGAGGAGGACGACGCCGAAGGCGGCGAAGACCCGCCGGGGCACCGGGTCGAACCAGCGCCTTAGCCCCCGGCCGAGGAGGAGGGCGAGGAGGGCCACGTAGAGGCCGGGTACCAGGTCGTTGAGGTGCCAGCCGTTCATGCTCAAGGGCGCTCGCGGGCGTACTTTATAGCGGACGCTCGCCATTTCGGCGCGTCTGTTGTAGTGTATTGAATCCTAGAGAATCGATCCATTGGCGCAGACTTCAGCCGTAGCGTCTCTTTTTCCCGTTCGGCGAGTCATAATGAAGCTAGCCGTGCATCCGCACCGAGGGCGCAAAACAGTCTCGCGCCGGGAAGCCGACCGCCAGCTTGCGGCGAGAGAGGCCCAGCTCCGCTTCTACTTCGAGCAGAGCCCGGAGGGGATCTGGCGTCTCGACCTCGAGCGCCCCCTGCCGGTCGCCACCCCGGAGGCGGAGCAGATCGAGCACCTCTACCGCTACGCCCAGGTCGCCGAGTGCAACCTGGCGATGGCCCGGATGCTCGGCTTCGAGCGCCCGGACGATATCCTGGGCGCCCGTCTGGCCGACCTCCTGCCGCGGGAGGAGCCGCGCAGCCGGCATCTCCCGGCGTTCATCCGCTCCGGCTACCGCCTGGCCGAGGCCGAGTCGCACGAGGTCGACCGCGAGGGGCGCCCCCGGTTTTTCGTCCACACCATGATCGGGCGGGTCGAGAACGGGCAGCTCGAGAGCGCCTGGGGCACCCAGACCGACGTCACCGAGCGCCGGCTTTTGGAAGAGGAGCTGCGCCAGGGGAGCGCGGAGCTCCTGGCCGCCGACCGGCACAAGGACGAGTTCCTGGCCATCCTGGCGCACGAGCTGCGCAACCCGCTCGCCCCTATCCGCAACGCCGTCGAGGTCATGCGCGGCGCCGGCCTGCCGGACCCCGCTCTCCGGCAGGCGCGCGAGATCGTCGACCGCCAGGTACGGCAGCTCGCCCGCCTGGTCGACGACCTGCTCGACGTCTCGCGCATCCGCCGGGGGATCATGGAGCTACGCCGGGAGTGGGTCGACCTCTCGGCGGTGCTCGCCGGCGCCGTCGAGGCGAGCCGGCCCCTGATCGAGCGCCGCGGCCACCGTCTCCTCGTCACCGCGCCTCCGGGTCCGCTCTGGCTGGAGGCCGACCCGGTCCGCCTGGAGCAGGTGATCGCCAACCTCCTCAACAACGCCGCCAAGTACACGCCGCCCGGCGGCCAGATCTGGCTCGAGGTGGAGGCGGCGGGGCCGCAGGTGGCGCTCACCGTGCGCGACACCGGGATCGGTTTCCCGCACGGGGTCGAGAGCCGCTTCTTCGAGCCTTTCGTGCAGGGCGAGCTGCCGGCGGACGCCCAGGGCGGGCTGGGGATCGGCCTCGCCCTCGTGCGGGGCTTAGTCGAGCTGCACGGGGGGGGAGTCGCCGCCCGCTCGCCCGGCCCGGGGCTGGGGAGCGAGTTCGTCGTCCGCCTGCCGGCGCCCGACCCGGCCCTGGCGCCGGCCCTTCCCCTCTCGTCCGAGGAGGCCGACTCGGCGCCGGAGCGGCCGCTCGCCGTCCTCATCGTCGAGGACGACCGGGACACCGCGCACAGCCTGGCCACCCTGGTCGAGCTCTGGGGGCACCGACCGCGCACCGCGGCGGACGGCCTCGCCGGCCTCGCCGCGGCCGAGCCGTCCCCCGACGTGGCCCTCCTGGACCTCGGCCTCCCGGGGATGGACGGCTGCACCCTGGCCCGGGAGCTCCGGCTGCGCCTGGGGCCGGACCTCCTGCTCGTCGCCCTGACCGGCTACGGCCAGGAGGAGGACCGCCGGCGCACCCGCGAGGCCGGCTTCGATCACCACTTCGTCAAGCCGGTCGCGCCCCAGACCCTGCGCCACCTCCTCGCCGACCGCTCGAAGCAGCGGCCGAGCGGATAGACGGCAGGGTATACAATCCTTCCCAAGAGGGGGCCGGCAAGACCGGGTCAGACGTCCCGGCACGCCGGCCTCCCGCGTCTCGTGAAGGAGGAACGTATGCCCACGCGCGTGGGGCTCATGGGGCTGGGGCGGATCGGCCGCAACATCTTTCGCATCCTCTACCGGAGCGACCGCTTCCGCATCGAGGCGATCAGCGACGTCGCCGACCATGCCGCCCTGGCCTATCTGTTGCGCTTCGACACCATTCTCGGCCGCTTTCCCGAAGAGGTGAGCTTGAAGGACGGCCATCTCTACGCCGCCGGCCGCCAGATCGCCATGCTCTCGGGGGCCAAGCCCGGCGACGTCGACTGGGGGGCCCTGGGGGTCGACACCGTCATCGAGGCCACCGCCCAGTACCGTAGCCGGGAGGAGCTGTCGCGCCACTTCGAGCGCGGGGCGAAGCGGGTGATCCTCTGCGAGCCCTCGCTCGAACCGCCCGACATCACGGTGGTGATGGGGGTCAACGACGACCAGCTCCGGCCCGAGCACCGGATCGTCTCGAACGCCTCCTCGACCGCCAACTGCGCGGCGCCGGTGCTCAAGATCCTGGGCGACGCCTTCGGCATCGAGCGGGCGTTCCTGACGACCGTCCACGCCTACTCCAATCAGCAGCGGCTGGCCGACGTGCCGGCGGCGGACCCCCGGCGCGGCCGGGCGGCGGCGGAGAACATCATCCCGCAGGAGACCAACGCGGCCGAGGTCGTCATGTCGCTCCTCCCCGAGCTCAAGGGTAAGCTGACCGGCCTCGCCATGAACGTGCCGGTCGCCAACGGCTCGGTCGTCGACCTCGTCTGCTGGCACGGGCGCAAGGTGACGGTCGAGGCGATCAACGAGGTGGTGCGGACGGCGGTCTCCGGACCGCCCTACCGGGGCATCCTCGATTTCGAGGACGACCCCATCGTCTCTTCCGACATCATCCACAGCGAGTACTCGGGGACCTTCGACGGGCCGGCCACCATGGTGCTCGGCGAGAACGTTTCCAAGACTCTCGTCTGGTTCGACAACAGCTGGGGTTACGCGCATCGGGTCGTCGACCTCCTGGCGCGTTTCGAAGCGCTGGACAAGGAGGTAGGCAAGTGATCCGCGTCGGTATCAACGGATTCGGCCGCATCGGCCGGAGTGTCTTCCGCATCCTCGCCGAGCGCGAGGACATGGTCGTCGTGGCGATCAACGACCTGTTCGAGAACGAGCAGCTCGCCTACCTCCTGAAGTACGACACCATGATGCGGGTCTTCCCCAAGGAGGTGACGAGCGACGACGAGGCGCTCTACGTGGACGGCAAGAAGATCGTCATGACCGCCGAGCGCGACCCGGCGGCGATCCCCTGGGGAGCGCTGGGGGTCGAGATCGTCATCGAGTCGACCGGGGTCTTCACCAAGCGGGCGCAGCTCGAAAAGCATCTCGTGGGGGGCGCCAAAAGGGTGATCTTGACCGTCCCGGCGAGCGACGAGATTGACGCGACGATCGTCGTCGGGGTCAACGACGAGACCTTGAAGCCTGGCGACCGGCTGGTCTCGAACGCCTCCTGCACGACCAACTGTCTGGCGCCGCTCGCCAAGATCCTGGACGATCGCTTCGGGATCGAGGAGGGCTTCATCACCACCGTCCACGCCTACACCAACGACCAGCGCCTGGCGGACGTGCCGCACAAGGACTTCCGGCGGAGCCGGGCGGCGGCGGAGAACATCATCCCCACGACGACCGGGGCGGCGCGGGCGGTGGGCAAGGTCCTGCCGCGCCTCAAAGGCAAGCTCGACGGCATGGCCATGCGGGTGCCGGTGCCGGACGGCTCGATCGTCGACCTCGTCTGCCGCTTGCGGAGCAAACCCTCGGCGGCGGCGATCAACGCGGCGGTTCGGGAGGCGGCCGAGGGGGCGCTCCAGAAGATCGTCGAGTACAGCGAGGTGCCGCTCGTCTCCTCGGACATCATCGGCAACCCCCACTCCTCGATCTTCGACGCCCTCTCGACTCACGCCGCGGAGGACGGCTACGCCAAGGTCGTCGCCTGGTACGACAACGAGTGGGGCT
>JAXDLD010000129.1:0-5717 GCA_034666805.1 Acidobacteriota bacterium | reverse complement strand
CCTCGATCCGCGCGTAGCGCGCGGCCGGGCTCTTGGCGAGGGCTCGCTCGACGATCCGGTGGAGGTTGGGGGGCAGACCGGGGAGACGCACCGCGACCGGTTCGTCCCCCAGGAGGGTGCGCCCCCGCTCTCCTTCGGAGTCCTCGAACGGGAGGCTGCCCGCCAGCATCTCGTAGAGGATCATCCCCAACGACCAGATGTCGGTCCGGGCGTCCACGGGGCCTCCCCAGAGCTGCTCGGGAGACCTGTAGGGGGTCTTGCCGAGAACCCTGACCGGGGGGTCCAACACGGTGACCCGCTCCTCGGCGGAGATCCAGACGTTGGCCGGCTGGACATCTCCGTGAACGATCCCCCGTGCATGGACGGCGGCGAGCCCGGCCGCGATCTGGGCCCCGAGGTCCAAGGCTTCGGCGAGCGGCAGGGAGCGGCGCGCGAGCCGGGTCTTCAGGCTCTCGCCAGGGGGGGAGGTGGTGTCGCCGATGGTCAAGGAGCTGTCCCGACGCCAAGAGGAGGTCCGATCCGCTCCGGATCGCTCGTATGGAGGGGGAGCAGTCTAGCAGAGAGGCGCTCCTCCATAGGAGTCCTCCTCAACGGGCGGTGTAGAGCGCGATCACCCGTTCCAGCGTCTTCCTGCACACCGCGCAAAAACCGCCCTCGTCGCGGGTGAACATGATGCAGTCCTCCTGCGGCCGGTAGTATCCCTTGGCGTGGTAGTCCGCCCCCTCGAAGGCGCCGACCTTGCCGGAGTGGGCGTCGGTGTTCAAGAGCTGGGTGTCGTGCTCGCGCTCGGCACGGAAGAGGGCGTCCATCTCGGACTCCGGGCGGTCGGCGGCGCGGATCGCCCGGCGCCTCTTCTGGACGTCCTTCTCGTAGGCCTCGAACTCGTCCTTCTTCCACGGGGTGGGGACCGGCGTGCCGGCGACGAGCAGATCCTTCCACTTGAGCTTCCTGGGATCGGCCTCGATCGTCGCGTTCGCCTCCCAGGGCTCGACGAGCTTGCCCTCGGTGGGGACGTCCGAGGTGTAGTACTCGTCGGCCAGGCCGGCGAAATGGTGGCCGAACTCGTGGACGAAGACGTAGGGCGCCCATTCGCTGTCGGCGGCGACCGTGCTGTAGAGGTTGAAGATGCCGCCGCCACCATAGGTCTTGCCGTTGACGAGGATCTCCACGAATTCGTAGGGGGCGAAGGCGGCGATGTCTCTGAAGGCGCGGTTCTCGAAGGTGAGGACGTAGCGCTCCGAGCCGAAGGTGTCGTAGGCCGCGCCCACCGGCGAGCGGCGGTGGACCCCGGTCGAGGGGCGCGCCACTCCCGACTCCTTGGCCTCCGGGCAGAGCCCCCAGACGTTGAAGTCGCTCCGGTGCTCCTTGAACGGAGAGGTGGAGAAGAGGATCTCGGTCAGGCGCTTGGCGTCGCGCTCGAACTTCCCCCGCTCCTCCCGGGTGTAGCCGTCGCCGAGGATGAGGAAATCGACCTTCGCCGCCGGGTCGCCGCTCTTCTGGAGGGCGAGGAGCGGCCCGGGCGAGGCGGGGAGCGAGCTGTCGACGAACATGTCGGCGGGATCGACGACCGTCGACCAGACGGGGCGGAAGTCGTTTTTCGGATCGCGCTCCTCGAGGACGATGCGCACCGGCCGGTCGGGGGCGGGGAAGCGCAGCGACTCGGAGAAGGTGCGGTTCGCCTCCTTGGCCTCGTCGGTGTCCTGCCACTCGCCGAAGATCGAGGCGAAGCCGCGCGAGTAGAGGACGCGGTTGGTGCCGCGGTCGATCACCTCGAAGAAGTATTTGCCGAGGTTGGTGTCGTCGATCGGCCGGGCCGGGTTGCCCGGCCAGGGGAGTGGCTCGAGCACCACCCGGTCGAGACTGAAATGCTCCTCGGTGGCGTTGCCGGTGTGGTAGTAGTCGAGCCGCATCGTATGCGGTGTCGCAGGCCTGGCCGGCTTTGCCGGCGCGGCGGCGGCGCCCCAGGCGGGGGCCGCCAGGGCGAGTAGGGCGAGACCGACGAGCGTCTTCCGCATGGTTCCTCCCAGGTCGGGTGGATTCTACGGCGGGCCGGGCTTGCCATGATATTGTCCCATCGCTTGAAATAAGCGCTCCCATGACGACAGAAGGAGGGTAACCATGTCGCGCACGTTGAGCCTCGTGCTCGGGCTGATGCTTCTGCTTTCGGGAACGGCCGCCTTCGCGGCTCAGACGGGATCGATCTCGGGGACGGTCCACGCGGGCGACGGCTCGCCGCTCCCCGGCGTGCGGGTCACGGCCGCCGGGCCGCTCCTGCCTGCCGGCCGCTCGGTGACCACGGCGGCGGACGGCGGCTTCGACTTCCAACGCCTGCCGCCCGGCACCTACGAGGTGAGCGCCGCCCTGGAGGGGCTGGCGACGGCGAAGCGTGAGGCGATCGTCGCCCTCGACCGGGACACCCAGCTCGAGCTGGTCATGAAGGCGACCCTCGAGGAGGCGATCACGGTCTCCGCCGCGGCGCCGGTCATCGACGTCAAGTCCGCCGAGGTGGAGGTCAACTTCACCAGCCAGGCGATCGAGACCCTCCCCGTCGCCCGCACCTACAAGGGCCTCTTCCAGCTCGCGCCCGGGGTGGCCGACAACCAGCGCCTGGCGCCCAACGCCGGCGGCTCGCGGCTCGACAACACCTTCCTCCTCGACGGCATCAACATCACCAACCCCGACTTCGGCGACATCGTGCCGGACTTGAACGAGCTCGACGTCCAAGAGGTGAACCTCAAGCGGGCCGGCGTCACCGCCGAGTTCGGCCGCACCGGCGGCTTCGTCGTCAACGCCGTCACCAAATCGGGCACCAACCGCTTCGCCGGCGAGGTGCGCTTCGAGGACCTGCCGGCGAGCTTCATCTCGGCGAACAAGAACGCCACCGTCCAGAACACCATCGGCCGGAACACCGCGACCGCCTCGCTGGGGGGCCCGATCGTGCGCGACCGTCTCTGGTTCTACGGCTCGGGGAGCCTGCCGCGCTCGACCACCACTGACCGCCGCAACAACCTGGGATCGGTGCCCGACTCGACGCTCGACACCGACGAATACTTCGGCAAGCTCTCCGCGAACCCCTTCGCCAACCAGCTCCTCTCCGCCTCCTGGCGGTCGCGGAAGACGGCCAACGGCAACGCCAACATCACCTCGACCAGCGCCCCCTCGGTCGGCACGAACGACTCGACCGACTACAAGCTCGGCACCTTCGGCTGGACCTGGAACACCACCGCGTCGAGCTTCACCGAGATCCGGCTCAACCACAACGAGGAGGACAACGGGACCGATCCCCTGACCCACCTCGGCTACCGGCCGGCCTTCAACGCCGCCCGTCCCGACCTCGTGGGCCGCTTCACGACCACCGCCGACCTTCTGGTGGGCGGCGCCAACGCGGCGGGCCAGATCGTCGGCGGGTCGGACCTCGCGGTCAACAACCAGGACTACAAGCGCGACGAGGCGCGGGCGACCTTCCGTTCCCTACAGGGGTGGGGGGGCGCCGATCACGACCTGCGGTTCGGGGTCACCTACGACCGCGACTCCGAGCGCCTGGAGCGCCTCGCCAACGGCTGGGGTGTCGTCACCTGGAACCCCACGACCCGCCAGTTCACGGCGAGCTACGTCTCCCAGCAGCCGCCGCACACCGGCCGCGGGCAGAGCTACGGCGCCTTCCTCCAGGACCAGGTGACCCTCGGCGAGCGGCTGACCGTGACCGCCGGCCTCCTCGCCGATCACGACGACTACTACGGCGAGAAGCTCGGGGCGACGCCGGGGACCAAGCGCCAGTTCAAGATCCTCTCCTTCGATTTCGGCCAGGAGCTGCAGCCCCGGCTGGGGGTCGTCTGGGTGCCGCGGAAGGAGCAGGGCGACAAGCTCTACTTTAGCTACGGCCGCTACTACAACACCGCCAACAAGTCGCTGGGGCGGGCCGCCTCCCCCACTCGCATCTTCACCACCCGGGCGACCTTCGACGCCACGGGCCGGCTCCTGACCGAGATCCCCGCCGCCAACACCCAGAGCAAGACGATCGACCGCGGGATCGACCCGCAGTACACCGACGAATTCGTGGCCGGGTACGCGGTCCCCTTCGCCGGCGGCTGGTCGGCCGAGCTCTGGGGCATGTACCGGAACGTCGGCAACATCATCGAGGACGTCTCGGCCGACGGCCTGGGCAACGGCCCCTTCCACGTCGCCCAGCTGCGCGGAGCCTACCGGCGCTACGAGGCGGCGACCCTCGAGATCAACCGGCTGCCGCTCTCCGACCGCTGGATGCACCTCACCGTCAACGGCAGCTACACCTGGAGCCGGCTCTACGGCAACTGGGACATCGACTTCGGTGGCGACTCGCCGTTCTACAACTCGTCCTTCATCCAGGACGGCCCGGGGGTCTTGATCACCGACAACCGCAACGGGCTCCAGCGCGGCGACCGCACCCATGTCGCCAAGCTCTTCGCCACGATCCAGCCGGGGCTCCGCTGGCGGGCCGGCACCTATCTCCGCTTCCAGAGCGGCGGCGCCTGGGAGGCGCGGGGACTGCCCGACGCCAACGTGTCGAGCTCCTCCTATGTCCGCTACCTGGAGCCGGCGGGCTCCCGCCGGATGCCGTCCTGGTTCAACGTCGACCTCCTCGCCGCCTACGAGGTCCCGCTGGCGAGGGTGGGGCTGTCGCTCGAAGCGCGGCTCCTGAACGTCTTCAACACCCAGGTGCCAATCCAGATCGACGACCGGCTGCTCCTCAACCGCTCCGCGAGCTCCATCAACCCCAACTTCGGCAGGGGGACGCTGTTCACGCCGCCGCGGGCGCTGGTGCTGGCGGCGATCGTGCGGTACTGAAGATCGTCAGAGATAACCGAGGGCATGGAGCTGGCGGGCGGTCTCGGGATCGGGGAGGGCGGGGGTGCCCAGGGCCGTCGTGCCTCCCAACTCGTACTCCAAGAGGTGGGCGAGGATTTTGAGTTGCCTGGGGCTCTCTTCGGCCAGGTTCCGGTGCTCGCCGGGATCGTGGGCGAGATCGTAGAGGGCAGGGGGAGCGCTCTGGCGGAGGACGAGCTTCCAGCCCTTGTAGAGCACGGCGCGGGAGTCGGGACCGTAGGCGGGCGACTCGGCGGCCAATGCCCGGGGCTCGCAGCGGCCGGCTCCCTCCGCGTCCGGAGGGGTGAAGCGGGCGAGGCTCCGGCCCTCCATGCTGACAGTCGGCGGGAGGCCGAGGGCGTCGAGGATCGTGGGTGCCACGTCCAGGAGAGCGACCGGGCAGGGAACCCGGGCTCCGGTGGCGATCCCGGGCCCGGCGAGGATCAGGGGGACGTGGAGCAGCTCCTGGTACAGGCTGTGGCCGTGCCCCACCCCCCAGATCGCGCGCGGATCGTCTCCCAGGCGGCGCTCCTCCTCGCCGTGGTCCCAGAACTCCTCGCCGTGGTCGGCGGTGACGACCAGCAGGGTGTCCCCTTCCAGGCCGAGCCTCCGCAGACCGTCGACGAGCCGGCCGATTTCGCCGTCGACATAGAGCAGGGCGCCGTCGTAGAGGGCGACCTTGCTGGCGCGGAAGCTCTGGAAATCGCTGGCCGTCCAGTCCTCCTGGCGGACGAAGCTCCAGTCGGCGTGCCCGGGCTCAGGTGGACCGGCGGCGGCGAATTGACCGGCGAAGGGCTTGGGCGGGGTGATGGGCTGGTGGAGGTCCATGTACTGGACATAGAGGAAGAACGGGCGGGAGGGAGCCTGCCGTATCC
>JAXDLD010000128.1:0-7985 GCA_034666805.1 Acidobacteriota bacterium | reverse complement strand
GTGCTTCGAAGAGCGGCAGGATCGGATCGATCATGTGCGAATGAAATGCGTGGGACACCTGGAGCCTCCGGCAGGAGACCCCGCGCTCCGCTAGCTGACGCTCAAGATCGTCCAGCGCCGGCAGGGGGCCCGCGACGACGCTGCGCTGCGGCCCGTTGACCGCGGCGAGGCTCAAGGTGGTGCCGCAGAGAGCCTCAATGTCGGGAGCGGCGAGCGACACGGCGAGCATGCCTCCCCGGGGCATCCGCTGCATGAAACGAGCGCGGAGCGACACCACCTCGAGCGCGTCGGACAGGCTCATCACGCCGGACAGGCAGGCCGCCACGTATTCGCCGAGACTGTGGCCGAGGAGGGCCCGCGGCCGTACTCCCCAGGACATCCAGAGCTGGGCCAGGGAGTAGCCGATGACGAACACCGCCGGCTGCGCCCACGCGGTCTCGGCGAGCAGGCGCTCCGCCTCCTCCCGCGCCGCCGGGAGCGGATAGAGCAGCTCGGTCAGATCCCGGCCGAGGGACGGGCGCAACAGCTCGGAACAGCGCTCGACGGCGGCGCGGAACACCTCCTCCTCGGCATAGAGCTCCGCGGCCACCCCGACCTGCTGCGTGCCCTGCCCCGGCAGCAGGAAGGCGACCGGCCTGGGAGGAGCGGGTGCCTCGCCCACCGACACGCGGCCCGGCGAGCCCTGGCGGATCGCCGCCGCGGCTTCGGAGGCATCCCGGCAGACCAGGGCGGCGCGGAAGCCGAAGGCACGGCGGCCCTGCTGGAGAGTGAACGCCGCGTCGGCGAGAGAGGGCGAGCTCTCCGCCGCGAAAAGACTCGCCAACCTCGCGGCCAAAGCGTCTCGCGCCGGCGCCGTGCGCGCGCTCCACACCAGGAGCTGCCAGGGCCTCCCGGGATCCGACTCCTGCTGTGGCGCCTCCTCGACAACCATATGGGCGTTGGTGCCCCCGATGCCGAACGAGCTCACGCCGGCCCGGCGCACGCCGCCCGGGGGCTCCCAGGGAGCGAGCCGGGCGTTGACGTAGAAGGGCGTCTGGGCGAAGTCGATCTCCGGGTTGGGAGTGGAGAAATGGAGGCTGGGCGGCAGCATGCGCTGCTCCAGGGCGAGCATCGTCTTGAGCAGGCCCGCGATGCCCGCGGCCGCATCCAGATGACCGAGGTTGGTCTTGACCGAGCCGACCGCGCAATAGCCCCGGGCCTCGGTCCGTGCACGAAACGCCTCGCTCAAGGCCGAGATCTCGATCGGATCTCCCAGCCTCGTGCCGGTGCCGTGGGTCTCCACGTAGCTCACCGTCCCCGGATCGACACCGGCGACCGCCAGGGCCTCCGCGATCACCCGTGTCTGGCCGCCGAGCCCGGGAGCCGTATATCCGATCTTCGCCGCGCCGTCGTTGTTGACCGCGGAGCCCTTGATCACGGCACGGATGTGATCGCCATCCGCGAGGGCGTCGAGCAGCCTCTTCAGCACGACGATGCCGACGCCGTCGCCGTCGAGAGTGCCGGCAGCCGACGCGTCGAAGGCTCGGCAGTGGCCGTCCGGCGACAGGATGCCGCCCTCTTCGTGGAGGTAGCCGCAGGCGTCGCGCTGGCGTACCGACACGCCACCGGCGAGCGCCAGGTCGCACTCCCGGTTGAGGAGGCTCTGGCAGGCCATGTGGACGGCCACGAGGGAGGAGGAGCAGGCCGTCTGGACGTTGACGCTGGGCCCTTTGAGATCGAGCTTGTAGGAGACCCAGGTGGGCAGGAACTCCTTCTCGTTGGCGATCTGCAACCGGAACGGCCCGACACTCCGGACGAGGTCCGGATGGGCATAGAGATCGAAGAGGTAGGTGCACGAGCTGGCGCTGGCGAAGACGCCGATAGCGCCCGGATAGCGGGCAGGGTCATAGCCGGCGTCTTCGAGAGCCTGCCAGCTCGCTTCCAGGAACAGCCGGTGCTGCGGGCTGGTGAGCTCGGCTTCGCGCGCGGTGAAGCCGAAGAAGGCCGCATCGAACCGGTCGCTCTCCTTGAGCGCTCCCCTCGCCCGGACGTACCTGGGGTCGCGCAGGAGGTCCGGCGGCACACCCGCCGCGAGCAGCTCCTCGGGTGAATAAAACGAGATGCACTCCTCCCCCTGGCGTAGATTGCGCCAGAGCTCGGACGGGTCGCTGGCACGCGGGAAACGGCCGGCCGCCCCCACGATGGCGATCTCGTACGCTCGCCGGTCCTCGATCGCGTCGGCCATCTCAGACATCTCAGCCATCGTCGTCTATACCCCACCCATCCGCGGCCGCCCGAGACGCGAGCGCAGGCGGGCCTGCGCCCGATCGTCGCCCTCTTGCGCCGCCGACGGCACTCGGCGGCCCTCGGTGAGCAGCCGGGCGAGAGCGCTGATCGTCGGCGTGCGGAACAGCTCGACAATGGAGACCTCGCGGTCGAAGAGGGACTGCAGCTTCCGCTGCAGCTCGATCAACAGCAGCGAGTGGCCGCCGAGGTCGAAGAAACTGTCGTGGATGCCGAGCTGGTCGCGTCCGAGGAGCTCCTTCCAGAGCGCGCTGAGCCGCTCCTCGGTCGGGTTGCCGGGAGGGCTGCAGGGGGCTGCGGAAGGGGCCAGCGCCTGCCCGCCGGAGCCCGCTAAAGCGCGACGATCGAGCTTGCCGGTCGGCGTCCGCGGCAGAGCTTCGAGCAGGACGAACTCGCCGGGCAGCATGTACTCCGGCAGAAGGCTCCTCAGCCGTTCCCGGAGCGCCGGGGCGCTCACCTCCACCCCCTCCTCCGGGACCACGTAGGCGAGCAGGCGGGAGCGCTCCGCGCCCGCCGCCTCCTCCAGCGCGACCGCCCCATCGCGCACGCCCGGGCAGGCGGCCAGAGCCGCCTCGATCTCCCCCAGCTCGATGCGGAAGCCGCGCAGCTTGACCTGCTGGTCCAGGCGCCCGAGAAACTCCACCTCCCCGTCGGGACGAAACCTGCCGAGATCTCCCGTGCGGTAGAGCCGCTCACCGCCCAGCCGCGCGAACGGATCCGGCACGAAGCGCTCGGCGGTCAGGTCCGGACGCCCCAGATAACCGCGCGCGACACCCTGCCCTCCCAGATAGATCTCGCCGGGCACCGCGAGCGGCACCGGCAGCCGCGAGGAAGCGTCGAGCAGGTAGAGGCGCTTGCCCGCGATCGACCGGCCGATCGCCGGAGAGGTTTGAGCCCCCGCCGGCTGCGGACCGCAGGTCGAATAGGTCGTGTCTTCCGAAGGCCCGTAGAGATTGAGCACCCGGGCGATCCCCGTATCGTGGATCCGAGACACCAGATCCCGCCGCAGGGCCTCGCCCGCCAGGGCGACCGTGCAGAGGGACGCCAGGGAGGGGACCCACCGCACCAGCTCCGCCATCGCCGAAGGCACCGTGTTGATCAGCGTGATCTCCTCCCCGTCCTCGAGCTGCGGCACCTCGAGAGCGTTTTCCGCCACGATCACCCGGCCGCCCAGGGCGAGCGGAACGAGGATCTCGAAAACCGAGAGGTCGAAGCAGATCGAGGTCGAGGCGAGGACTCCGGCGAGCTCCTGCGGCGTAAACACCCCCCGTGCCCAGGCGATGAGGGATGCAAGGTTCTGGTGAGTGATGGTGACCGCCTTGGGACGGCCCGTCGAGCCCGAGGTGTAGATCTGGTAGGCGAGGCTTTCCGGCCACGGTCCGGCCAGGGCCTCCCCTCGCCCCGGCCGCGGCTCGTCCTCGTCCAGCAGCAGCACCTGGGACGGGCCGGCAGCGATGACGTCGCGCAGCCGGCGCTCGGTGAGGAGCACCGCCGCGCGCGAATCCGCGAGCATGAAGGCCAACCGCTCCTCGGGGTAGGTCGGATCGAGCGGCACGTAGCAGCCGCCCGCCTTGAGGACCGCCACCATCGCCACGATCAAGCTCGCCGAGCGCTCGAGCAGGAGCCCCACGCCGACCTCCGGGCCGACCCCCAGTCCACGCAGCCGAGAGGCGAGCCGCTCCGCCGCGGAGTCGAGCTCGGCATAGGACAGCGGTCCCCCCCGTCCGCCCACCGCCAGCGCAGCGGGCCGGTGCGCGACCTGGCGGGCGAACAGCTCGTTGAAGCCTTCCGGTGAGGGTTCGCCGCCGGTGTCGTTCCATTCCTGGATGGCCTGGTGCCGCTCCGCCGCCGAGAGCGGGGAAAAATGGAGGACCGGCGCCCCGGGGTCGGCCGCCATGGCCGCCAGGGTGCGTTCATAGAGCCCCGCCAGGGCGACCGCCTGCGAGTCCGGGAGCTGCTGGCTGTCGTACTCCAGCTCACAGGTCGCATGCCGCCCTTCCAGGTCCTGGGCGAAATGGGCCATCAGCTTGAAGTTGGCACCGGGACCCCGTTTGAAGCTCAGCACCTCCAGCTGCCCCATCTTCATCAGGTCCCGCGCCACGTGGAAGTGGACGTAGTTGAAGGCCACCTCGAACAGGGGCCGGCGGCCGCGCTCGCGCTGGAGGATGGCGAACGGGTAGCGCCGGTAGGGCAGCAGGGCCTCTTCGGCGGTG
Organism: Acidobacteriota bacterium; assembly: GCA_034666805.1. Lineage (GTDB taxonomy): Bacteria > Acidobacteriota > Thermoanaerobaculia > Multivoradales > UBA5704 > DASQPA01. Next base: position 3,489 of record JAXDLD010000128.1, on the reverse strand, counting down.
AAGGCGATCCTCACCAGGTCCACCCAGGACCCCGGCGCCAGCCGGCAGCGCAGGGGCAGGGTGTTGAGGAAGAGACCGCGGACCTCGTCGCCGCCCAGCTCTTCGCTCCGGCCGCTCGCGACCAGGCCGGTCACCACCTCGGCCTGTCCGCTGACTCCACTCATCACCTGGAGGTGGGCGGCCAGGAGGACGCTCTTCCAGGGCACCGCGGCCGTACGCGACAGCGCCTTCAAGCCCTGGAAGACCTCGGGCGGCATGGCCTTGAAGACGCTGCGCATCCGCGAGCTGCCGTCGCCGGCCGCCGATGGCGCCGTCCTCGGGGGAGCGGGCCAGGCCGGGATCTCGGTCGCCGGGCAGCGGTCGAGGACGGCAGCCCAATAGGCCGCCGCCGCCGGTGATGCCGCCGCCTCGCGCTCGTTGAGGACGTGATCGCGATAGGTCAGGCGAGGCGGCGGCAGCGGCTCCGGTGACTCTCCTCGCAGGAAGGCGAAATAAAGATCGAAGATCTCGACCAGCGTCGAGTGCAGGCTCCAGCCGTCGAAGATGGCATGGTTCTCGGTCAGCGTGAACTGAAAGCTCGTCTCCTCTCGCCGATAGACATGGAAGCGCAGCTGGGGTGCCTCACGGAGATCGAAAAACCGCCGCCTCTCGCGGGCGAGGAGAGCATCCACTTGCGCCTCCTGCTCCGGGCTCGAGAGATGCCGGATGTCCTCGACGATCATCGTCAGCGTGGCCGTCGGGTGCACGAGTTGCAACGGCTCGCTATAACCGGTCAGGTCGAAGGACGTGCGCAGCATGGGATGGCGCGCCACCGTCCTCTCCACGGCCGCTCGGAAGGGCCCTTCAACAAAGGGTCCACGCAGATGCCAGCTGTCGACGTTCTGGTAGAGCGGTTCTTCCGGCGTCAGCACCATGTGATACAGCATGCCGGCCTGGATGAACGCCAGGGGATAGGCATCCTCCAGGCCCTCCGGCAGCCGCCGCCGATCCCCCTCGCGGACGAGAGCGAAGGGCGCGACGCTCGGCCGCGGGGTCTCGACGTAGGGCGCTGCGGCGCCCTCCAGCCCGGCGGCGAGCGCGGCCACAGTCTGATCCCGGAACAGGTCTGGGAGGGCGAAGATCAACCCTATCTGCGCCGCCTGGGCCACGACACGGATACTCAGGATGGAGTCACCGCCGAGAGCGAAGAAGTTGTCGTGGACGCCCACCCGGTCGACGCCCAGGACCCGCGACCAGATGCTCGCGAGCGCCATCTCGGTCGGCGTACGGGGGGGGGCGTACGGTTGCTCGAGGTCCGGCCGCTCCTCGCCGGGCGCCGGCAGGGCGTCGCGGTCGAGCTTCCCGTTGCCGGTCAAGGGGAGCGCCGCGAGGAGGACGAACGCCGCGGGCACCATGTAGTCGGGCAGCTTTTCCCGCAGGTACCGCCGCAGCTCCTCGATCGCCGAGGTGGCATCCGCGGCGGGAACCAGGTAGGCCACCAGCCGGCGGTCTTCTGCTCCCTCTCCGCGCGCCACCACCGCCGCCGCGGCCACGGCCGGATGCTGCTTGAGGACGGTCTCGATCTCTCCCAGCTCGATCCGGAACCCGCGCACCTTCACCTGGTGATCGATGCGCCCCAGGTACTCCAGCTCTCCGGTTGCCCGCCAGCAGGCGAGGTCGCCGCTCCTGTAGAGGCGGTCGCCGGGGGCCGCGCCCGGGAACGGGTTCGGCACGAAGCGCGCTGCCGTGAGGTCGGGGTGGCTCAGATATCCCGCCGTCACCCCCGGGCCGCTCACAGAGAGCTCTCCCGCCACCCCCACCGGCACCGGTCTCCCCCGCCGGTCGAGCACGTAGCCGGCGAGATCCGGCAGCGGCACGCCGATGAGGCTGCCATGCCCGTTCTCGACGTCCTCCTGGCGTAGGCGCCTCAGGGTCACATGCACGGTGGTCTCGGTGATGCCGTACATGTTGACCAGGGCCGGTCGGTCCCCGCCGTGGCGCGCCCACCAGGAGCGCAAGCTCTGCGGGTTGAGCGCCTCGCCGCCGAAGATCACCCAGCGCAGCGCGAGCTCTCTCCGGCTCTCGGGCGTCGCCGACAGTTGCGCGAACGCGGAGGGCACCTGGTTGAGGACCGTGACGCCCTGGCCGGCGAGGAGAGCGAGCAACGCCTCCGGGGAGCGGCTCACCCAGTAGGGCACCACCACCAGCCGTCCGCCGTGGAGAAGCGCGCCCCAGATCTCCCACACCGAGAAGTCAAAGGCGTAGGAGTGGAAGAGGGTCCAGACGTCCTCGGCGTCAAACCCGAACCAGCCCGCGGTGACGGCGAACAGCCGCACAACGTTGGCATGGCTCACCACGACGCCCTTGTGCTCGCCCGTCGAGCCCGAGGTGTGGATCACATAGGCCGGTCCCGCCGCCATCGCGGCCGGCGCGGGCTCGTCGTCCGGGCCCTCCAGGCCGCCGCCCCGTTCGAGCTGATCGGTCGTGACCACCAGAGCGCCCGTGCCGGGCAGCCGCTCCGCGGCGTCCTGACCGGCCACGACCAGGGTCAGGGCCGTGTTCCGGATCAGGAGCTCCAGGCGCTCGTGCGGCTGCGCGGGCTCGAGCGGTACGTAGGCGCTCCCGGCCTTGAGGATGCCCAGGATGCCGATCACCATCGCGAGCCCACGCTCGACACAGAGGCCCACCAGCGAGCCGCCGCCCGCTCCCAGGGCGCGCAGCCCGCTTGCCATCCGGCGGGCCCGCCGGTCGAGCTCGCCATAGGTGAGCGTCTCTTCGCCACAGACCACGGCCACGGCTGCGGGCGCGCGCGCCACCTGCCGCGCGAAGACCTCAATGAGAGAGACCTCGGGGCGCGGGAAGTTCCCGGAGCCGCCCCGCTCGACGAGTAGCTGATGGCCCTCGGCCGGAGAGAGCAGCGGAAGATCGGCGATCCGCCCCTCAGGATCGCCCGCCAGTCCGCCGAGAAGCCGCTCGAAGTGGCCCAGGAACCTTGCGATCGTGCTGGGGTCGAAGAGGTCCGTGCTGTGCTCCAGGGAGAGCATGAGCTTGCCGCCACTCTCTGACACCGCGAGCGTCAGATCGAACTTCGCCGTCTTTCCCAGAAGCTCGAAGGGCGCCAGGGCGAGGCCGGGAACGGCGAGATTGGCGACGCCGGACAGGGGGGCGTTCTGCAGCACGAACATCGCTTGGAACAGCGGCGTCCGGGAGAGGCTGCGCTCCGGCGCCACCTGCTCGACCAGTCTCTCGAACGGCAGGTCCTGATGGGCGTAGGCGGTCAGGGTCTCCTCCCGCACTCGCGCCAGCTGCTCGCGGCAACTCGGCTCACCACGGGTGTCGGCGCGCAGCACCAGGGTGTTGACGAAGAAGCCGATCAGATTCTCGATCTCCAAGTGATTCCGGGCGGCGATCGGGGTGCCGACGGCCAGCAGCTCCTGCCCGGAATGGCGCGCGAGCAGGATCTCGAATCCGGAAAGGAGCACCATGAAGAGGGTCGCACCCTGACTCCGG
>JAXDLD010000127.1:0-9371 GCA_034666805.1 Acidobacteriota bacterium | reverse complement strand
GGCGGCCGGGCCTCCAGCTCGCCGATGGCGGCTACTCGAACTACACCTCGAACCTCTCCGTGGCCGACGGCCTCTGGCACCTCGTGGCGGTGACCGTCGAACGCGGCCGGCAGGACGGTATCCGCTGGTACCTCGACGGCCAGGAGGTCGGCCCCCGCGCCGATCCCACGGCCCACCCGGGGCCGCTCGACAGCCCGGCGCCGCTCGTCCTCGCCGCCTATTGGAAGGGCGCCTTGGACGAGCTCATCCTCGTGAGCCGCGCCCTCACCCCGGCGGAGATCCAGCGCCTCAACGCCGCCGCCCAGATCGGCCTGTGCAGGTGCGCCGTGGCACCGCGCGGACTCGCGGCCTGGTGGCCTCTCGAAGACGACTCGGTCTTCACCTTCGACCAAACCGTTTTCGAGACGACGGGCGCCAGCCCCGGCAAGCGGGTGGGCGATCCCCAGCCCGTCCCCGGCAAGGTGAACGTCGCTCTCGCCTTCGACGGTGTTCAGAGTTATGTCGAGGTCAACTCCACGCCGGCGCTCCGCTTCGGCACCGGCGACTTCTCGATCGAGGGCTGGCTCCAGACCTCCCAGACCACGGGCGCGCAGTCGATTCTCGATAAGCGCGGCGGTGGGGTGGGGTATCACCTCTTCCTCTACCGCGGCCAGCTGGGCCTCCAACTCGGGGACGCCAACGGGTACGACAATTTCGTTTCAAAGGCCTTCGTGGCGGATGGCGCCTGGCATCATTTCGCGGTGACCGTCGAGCGCGGTCGCAAGAAGGGCATCCGCTGGTATCTGGACGGTCAGGAGGTTGCGCCGCGCGCCGACCCCACCCTCCACCCCGGCTCCCTCGACAGTTCCGCCCCGCTCCGCTTCGCCGTCCGCTCCAGCTCCCTGGATGGCTACTGGAAGGGGGTCCTCGACGAGCTCTCTTTCTACAACCGTGCCCTGAATCCCCAGGAGGCACTCTCGATCTATAGGGCACAGGCCTTCGGTAAGTGCCAGGTGACGCCGCCCTTCGCACCCTTCCCGCCCTAGCGCAGCGCCTTGACCATCGCCACGATCCCCGCCCGGATCATGGCGACCGAGATGGCGGCCAGGAAGAGACTCGCCACCTTGGCCACGGCGCGGTTGACCGAGGGGCCGATGATACGCGCGAGGAACGGCCCGAAGGCGAGGACCAGGTAGACGAGCGCCATGTTGGCGACGAGGGAGACGAGCGTGGGGAGATAGCCGTAGCCCTGCTGCGCCACCAAAACCGCGGTGATCGCCGCCGGCCCCATGATCAGGGGGATGCCGAGCGGCACGACTCCCACCGTCGAGCCCGGCTCGACGCTCCGCTTGGGGTCGCGCCGCCGGTAGTCGTCGAAGATCAGGTTGGAGATCGAGAGGACGAGGAGGATCAGGCCGCCCCCCACCCGCAGGTCGTTGACCGTGATCCCCAGGAGCTTGAAGAGGAGCTGGCCGGCGAAGAGGACAAGGACGGCGAGGATGCAGGCCGTGGCGACCGCCTGGAAGGTCAGCAGCCGACGCCCCGCGGGGTCGAGCTCCTCCGTCAACCCCAGGTACATGGGCAGGATGCCTAGCACGTTGATGGCCACGAAGAGCGGCAGGAAACTCTCGATGTAGGGTTGCATGGACGGGGCAGCGCTTAGATGGCGCGCGAGAAGAGATTACAGCACCCCGTCCGGCGTCCCTACCCCCCCACCCCCAGGTTGTTGACCACCCGGCGGACCCCGGCGGTGCGGAGGGCGACCTTCTCGGCCTCGGCCTTCTGGCCGGGGGTCGCCACCCTGCCGGAGAGGGTCACCTGGCCCTCGGCGGTCTCGACGTTGATGTCCTGGCCGTTCAACTGCGAGTCGGCTAAGAGCTTCGCCTTGATGCGGGTGGTGATGGCGGCGTCGGAAAGGGCGGGCCCCACCCGCTGGCCGACCTCCTGGCCCGCCTGCTGGAGCTGCTGCCCCGCCTCCCGGGCCGCCGGTCCGAGCTTCTGCCCCACCTCCCGGGCCCCCTCCGCGAGCTGCCTTCCCGCGTCCTTGGCCACCGGAGCGACCTCCTTGCCGACCTCCTGGGCGCCATGGGCGAGGGCCCGGCCGAGCTCGCTCGCCCCCCGGCCGAGGTCGCGGCCCGCCTGGTCGAGGTTGCGCTGGGCCTCCTCGTGGTGGAACTCGACCTCGGTCCCCTGGGCGCCCCGCTGGACGACGACCTGGCGCTCGGAACCCGGCTTGTCGGCGGCGACCTCCTGGCGCTGGTCGCAGGCAGCGATACAGGCGATACCGGCAGCGAGAGTGAGCAGGGCGAAGATCCCGTGAAACGCGAGCTTTCTCATGGGTCTACCTCAAAAAAAGGGGGGAGGCGCTCTGGATCCGGTGATTCAGGACGCCTCCCCGTAGGGAGGGGCCACGGAAGGGCCGCTCTATCCTGTTGACGGCCGGGTGGCCTCGGCGGCCTCATGTCCCCTGGACGGTGAGCTGGTCGACCACATTCTTGACCCCGGCGGTGCCGCGGGCGATCTCCTCGGCCGCCTGCCTGGCGGCCGGGGCGTCCACGCTGCCTTTCAAGGTGACGACGCCGGCCTTGGTGTCGACGTCGATCTTCAACGCGCTCACCCGGCTGTCCGTGGCAAGGCCCGCCTTGACCTTGGCGGTGATCCCGGCATCCGCCAGGTCGACGCCGACCTGGTCGTGCTCGACCCGGACCCCTTCCGAAGCCGTCGCCGGAGCCGCCACGGTCGTCGCATCCTCCGCCGGGCTCTTCGCCTTGCAGCCGGCCGTCAACACGATCAGCAGCAAAGTGAGAAGCGCGAGGGGAATGGATTTCGTCTTCATTTCGTCACCGTAACCTGGAGTTTGCAGATCCTGTGCCACGAAAGGGCACCGGCGGCAGGTTCGGGAGAGTCCCGAGGCGGTGTTTCAGGGGCGTGTAAGGATTACAGGCAGAACGGCCCGGGGGACCGGAGCGCCGGCGATTCGCTCGATCCCGCTGTAGACGTTGAAGCGGTCGCCGCGGAGGAAGCCGATGAGGGTGACCCCGAAGCGCTGGGCGAGCTCGACGGCCAGGCTGCTGGGCGCCGACACCGAGCAGACGACCGGCACCCCGGCCACCAGGCACTTCTGAAGGATCTCGTAACTCGACCGGCCGGAGACCATGACCACGTGCTCGTGGAGGGGGAGCCGGCCGCTCATCAGGGCCCAGCCCACGAGCTTGTCGACCGCGTTGTGACGCCCCACGTCCTCACGCACGGCGAGGAGCTTCCCCGCGGCGTCGAAGAGGGCGGCGGCGTGGAGACCGCCGGTCGAGTCGAAGATCCCCTGGGCCCGGCGCAGCTCGCCGGGCAGCCGGGTCACCATCTCGGGGGCGATGCAGGGTCCCGCGGGGAGGGCCGCCGGAGCGCGGAAGGCGAGGTTCTCGAGCCCCGCCTTGCCGCAGACGCCGCAGGCGCTGGTGGTGAAGAAGTGCCGCTCGAGGCTCTTCCAGTCGGGCGCCGGCCCCTCCCCCAGTTCGACCTCGACGATGTTGGCGCACTCGGCCGCGGTCCTCCCCTCGCTCGTCTGGCAGGGGCCGACCCGCGCAATCTGAGCGGCCCGGGAGACGATCCCCTCGCCGTAGAGGAAGCCCAAGGCGAGCTCGGGGTCGGCGCCGGGGGTCCGCATGGTGACCGCCACGGTGCGGCTCGTCCCTTCCCAGAGGAGGTGGATTTCGAGCGGCTCCTCGGTCGCGAGCTGGTCCGGGCGCGGCTCGATCCTCCCCCCCTCCACCCGCCAGAGCCGGGTGCCGGTCTGACTGCCCTTGCCGTGTCTCGCCATCGGCTCTAGCTTCTCACAGATAGGGTTTTCGCCGTCGATGCAAATACTTGACCTCTCCGGCATGCATCTTGCGGTCCTGCCCGCCTGGAGGAGTGAGGTATGCCACGCTCGATCTGGAAGGGGAGCATCAGTTTCGGACTGGTCAACATCCCGGTCGGTCTCTACTCGGCGGAGAAGCGCCAGGAGGTTCAGTTCCACCTCCTGGACAAGCGCGACAAGTCGCCCATCCACTACCAGAGGGTCTCCGAGAAGACCGGCAAGGAGGTCCCCTGGGGCGACATCGTCCGCGGCTACGAGTACGAGGAGGGGCGCTACGTCATCCTCTCGGACGAGGACCTGAAGCGCGCCAACCCGGAGGCCACGCAGACGGTCGACATCCTCGACTTCGTGGACGCCGCGGACATCCCCACCGTCTTCTTCGACAAGCCCTACTACCTGGGGCCGGACAAGAAGGGGGCGAAGAGCTACGCCCTCCTCCGCGAGACCCTGGTCAAGACCGGCAAGGTGGGGATCGCCAAGGTGGTGATCCGCACCCGGCAGTACCTCTCGGCCGTCGTCCCCCAGGGGGACGTCCTGATCCTCAACCTCCTGCGCTTCGCCCACGAGCTCCGCGACGCCGGTGAGGTCGAGGTCCCCCACGGCCGGGCCGGGGTCACCGACCGGGAGCTCGAGATGGCCGAGCGGCTGGTGGACGGCATGGTCTCCGACTGGGACCCCGAGAAGTACCGGGACAACTATGAGAACGACCTCATGGGGCTGATCGAGAAGCGGGTCAAGTCGGGCGACACCGCTGAGGTCGAGGCGCCGGCGCCCCGCAAGCAGGCGGGGAACGTGGTCGACCTGATGGCGCTCCTCAAACGCAGCGTCGAGGTTTCGGCCAAGCCCGAGAAGAAGGAAAAAGAGAAGCCGGCCGCCAGCACCAAGGCCAAACCCAAGGCCGCCGCGAAGGCCAAGCCCAAGCCGAAACCCGCCAGTATCAAGCGGCCGGCCAAGACGGCCCACAAGACGGCCGCGCGCAAGAGCGCCTAAAACGCACCAAAAAGGAGCGGCCATGGCGTTAGAGGAGTACAAGCGCAAGCGGAACTTCAAGCAGACCCCCGAGCCGGCCGGCAAGAAGGCGCCGGTCCAGGGGCGCTCTTTCGTCATCCAGAAACATGCCGCGACCCGCCTCCACTACGACTTCCGGCTGGAGCTCGACGGGGTCCTCCTCTCCTGGGCGGTGCCCAAGGGGCCGAGCCTCGATCCGGGCGAAAAGCGGCTCGCGGTCCATGTCGAGGACCACCCGGTCGATTACGGCGATTTCGAGGGGATCATCCCCAAGGGGCAGTACGGCGGCGGCACGGTGCTCCTCTGGGACCGCGGCACCTGGGAGCCTACGGGCGACGACGCGGCGGCGGCCTACAAGAAGGGCCGGCTCAAGTTCCGGCTCCACGGCGAGAAGCTCCAGGGAGGCTTCAACCTCGTGCGGATGCACGGCGAGAAGGCGGGCGAGGACAAGGAGAACTGGCTCCTGATCAAGGAGAACGACGAGACCGCGGTGCCGGGGAGCGGCGAGGCGATCGTCGAGGAGCGGCCGGAGAGCGTCGCTTCGGGCCACAGCCTGGAGGAGATCGCCGCCGACCCCGAGCGGGTCTGGGAGTCGAACCGCAAAGGGAGCACCGAAACGGACTCGTTCAAGGAGAAGGTGCGGCAGGCGGCGGCGAAGGTGGAAAAGAAGGCAGCGAAGACCGCGACTCCCGAGAAGGGCAAGAAGAAGAAAGTCGCCGCGAAGGAAGAGGTCCCGGGCGGCTTCGACCCCTCGGGCGTCCCCGGAGCGAAGAAGGCGGTTCTCCCCAAGGGCGGCATCGAGCCCGAGCTCGCCACCCTGGTCGCCGAGGCCCCGCGTGGGGAGGAGTGGCTGCACGAAATCAAGTACGACGGCTACCGGGTGCTGTGTGAAGTCGACCAGGGGCAGGTCCATCTCTGGACCCGCCGGGGCAAGGATTGGAGCGACCGCTTCCGGCCGGTCGCCGAGGCCGCCGCCCATCTCCCGGTGCGCCAGGCGCTCCTGGACGGCGAAGTGGTGGTGCTCGAAGCCGACGGCAGGACCAGCTTCCAGGCGCTCCAGAACGCCCTCTCCGGAGGCCGCGACAAGGATCTCGTCTACTTCGCCTTCGACCTCCTCTACCTCGACGGCTACGACCTGCGGAAGGCGACCCTCCTCGACCGCAAGGAGGCATTGACCCAGGTTCTCGCCGGGGCTCCGGCGAGCGCCGGGCAGGTCCGCCTCTCCGAGCACGTCCGGGGCCAGGGGGACGACTTCTACCGCCAGGCCTGCTCCTTCGCCTTGGAAGGCATCATCACCAAGCGCTCCGGAGAGCCCTACCGGAGCGGCCGGGGCAAGGACTGGCTGAAGGTCAAGTGCATCAAGCGCCAGGAGTTCGTCATCGTCGGCTACACCGACCCCGAGGGCTCGCGCACCGGCTTCGGCGCCCTCCTCCTCGCCGTGAACGACGAGGACGCCGGCGACGCCCATCTCGTCTTCGCCGGCAAGGTAGGGACGGGCTTCAACGAGCAGCTCCTCTCCGATCTCACCCGGCGCCTCTCCCGGCTGGAGCGGAAGACCCCGGCCTTCGCCAACCCCCCGCGCGGGGCCGAGGCGCGGCGCTCGCACTGGGTGGAGCCCGAGCTGGTGGGCGAGGTCGCCTTCACGGAGTGGACGGAGGACGGCATCCTCCGCCACCCTTCCTTCCAGGGGCTGCGGGAGGACAAGACCCCGGCCGAGGTGGTCCGCGAGCGCCCCCAGCCGGCCGAAAAGAAGGGCGAGAAAAAGAACGAGAAAAAGCCTCGCAAGACCGCCACCGCTCCCGCCCGGGTCGCCGCGAATCGCGCCGTATCGGCGAAGGCGCCGGCGGCGCCCGCGCCCGCGGCGACATCCGTGGCGCCCGGCAAGAGTAAGAGCAAGGGGACGGACACCGAGGTCGCGGGAGTCCGCCTCTCCAACCCCGGCAAGATCCTCTACCCCGGCCAGGGGCTGACCAAGCTCGACCTCGCCCGCTACTACGAGGCGGTCGCGGACTGGATTCTCCCGCACGTGAAGGACCGCCCGCTCACCCTCGTCCGCTGCCCGGAGGGGCAGGCCAAGCAGTGCTTCTACCAGAAGCACGTGAGCGAGCAGTTCGCCGAGGCCATCCACCGGGTCGACATCGGGGACGACCAGCCCTATGGCGCCCTCGACTCCCTCGAGGGGCTCCTGGCGCTCGTCCAGATGGGGGTCCTGGAGCTCCACATCTGGGGCGCCCACCGTGACAAGATCGAGCTGCCCGACTACATCGTCTTCGACCTCGATCCGGACGAGGGGCTGGGCTGGGAGCGGGTGGTGGCGGGCGCGCATACGGTCCGCGACCGGCTGACCAGCCTCGGTCTCCAGACCTTCTTGAAGACGACCGGCGGCAAGGGGCTCCACGTCGTCTCCCCCCTGACCCGGAAGCTCGGCTGGGACGAGGTCAAGGCCTTCACCAAGGCGGTCTCGGAGGCCATCGTCGCCGACGAACCGGCCCTCTACACCTCGAAGCTCCCCAAGGTCCGGCGCCAGGGGAAGATCTTCATCGACTATCTCCGGAACGGCCGCGGCGCGACCTCGATCGGCGCCTATTCGACCCGCGCCCGCCCGGGCGCGCCGGTCTCCGCTCCGCTCTTCTGGGAGGAGCTGGAGGACCCCGAGCTGCGGGGGAACACCTACACCGTGGAGAACCTCCCCGCCCGGCTGGCGGCCTTGAAGTCCGACCCCTGGGAAGGCTTCAACAAGGTCCGCCAGTCGATCACCGCCGCCATGCGCAAGAAGCTCGGGATGTCCTGAGGACCCCGATGAATCCAGCGCTCCGTAGAGCCGCCCTCCTGTCCCTCCTCCTTCTCGCCGGCTGCTCCCGGGGCCGGCAGGAGGCGCAGCGTGAGGGCGGTCAGCAGGGCCAGCCGGACCGCCAGGGGATGCCACCCGGCGTCTCCAAGTTGCTGCGGAGCGCCGTCGAGTCCGGGGCCCTGCCGGCGGACGCGCGCCGTCAGAAGGAGCGGGTGCAGGCGTTCGAGGAGACCCGGCAGTTCTACCGCAAGCGCGACTTCCAGCCGGCCTGGAGCGACCTCCGCGGGCCGCTCCCCCGTGCCCAGGAGCTGGTCGCGGCGATCGACGGCTTGGCCGTCGACGCGCTCGACCCCGCGGAGTACGACCGGGAGGGGCTCGCGCGCCTCCTCGCCGAGGCGAAATGGGAGGGGCGGCTCGACGACCCCACGGTCCAGCGCCGGCTGGCCGACCTCGACCTCACCCTGACCTACAACTTTCTCGTCATGGCGGCGCACACGGCGATCGGCCGTCTCCAGCCCGACACCCTCCAGACCGACTGGTACACCAAGCCTAGGAACGTCGATCTGGACGTCGTCCTCACCCGGGCCCTGGGTCCCGACGGCATCCAGAAGGCGCTCGCCTCGGTGGCGCCGCCGGGCGCCGGCTACACGCGCCTTCGGGCGGCGTTCGCCCGTTACGGGGAGATCGTGAAGCGGGGCGGCTGGCCGCCGATCCCGGCGGGGCCGCGGCTCGCCCTTGGTGTCACGGACGAGCGGGTCCGCCTCCTCCGCGCCCGCCTGGCCGCCGAGGGGGACCTCCACGCCGGAGCGCCTGGGGCCGCTCCCGCCACCGAGGAAAAATCCTATGACGAGGCCCTCGCCAGCGTCGTCGCCCAGTTCCAAGGACGGCATGGCCTCAAGGTCACCGGGGCCGTCGACACCGACACCCTGGAGGCCCTGAACGTGCCGGCCGAAACGCGCCTCCGCCAGATCGCCGTCAACATGGAGCGCTGGCGCTGGCTCCCGACGGACTTCGGGAACCGCTACATCCTCGTCAACGTCCCGGAGTTCGAGCTGACGATGATCGAGGGCGGGAAAAAGGCGATGCGGATGCGGGTGATCGTGGGGAAGACCCAGAGCAAGACCCCGGCCTTCTCCAATCGAATCACCCGGATCGATCTCAATCCCATCTGGCACCTGCCGAGCTCGATCGTGCAGAACGAGATCGCGCCGGCCGTGGCCCGCGACCCGGGCTACCTGGCGCGCAAGAACCTGGAGGTGGTCAAGGGCTCGGGAGAGGGTCTTGAGAAGGTCAGCCCCGGCGACGTCGACTGGTCGCGTATGGGAAGGGGCGACTACCCCTATCGCGTGCGCCAGCCCTCCGGGCCGGACAATGCATTGGGAAGGATCAAGTTCGTCATCCCCGACAGTTCGACGTCTACCTCCACGACACGCCGACGGCGCGCTTATTCAACAGCACCGAGCGCAACCTGAGCCACGGCTGCGTGCGCCTGGAGCACCCGGTCGAGCTCGCGGCCTATCTTTTGAAAGACGACCCGAAATGGTCGCGGGAAGCGATCCAGGAGGTGATCGACTCCGGAGAGACGAAATCCGTTCCCCTCCCGGCGCCGCTCCCCGTCCACATCCTCTACTGGACCGCCTGGGTCGACGAGGACGGCACGGTCCAGTTCCGCAAGGACATCTACGGGCATGACGCGGATCTCGACCGGGCGTTGGCGGCGGAGCCCAAGGTGACGCTCGA